>CAZJXZ010000166.1:0-5970 GCA_964549955.1 uncultured Eubacteriales bacterium | reverse complement strand
ATGTCGATATCGATTGGCTCGTCAAGCACTGTGAAGACCTGGGCGTAAACTGCTACCATTTCCTGATTTGGCACCAGCCGACCGATTGGGAGGACTTCCGGTCTTTTGTCGGTGCCGCAGAGAAGAGCCAAATTCTCACCTCAAGGAATTTCACTGTCTGGGTCTACTTGGTGCCGCCTTCAGAAAGCCAGGAGATGAGGTCAGAGCCGTTCGGCATGGATTATATCGCCTGGATGGAAAATATCGCCAGATTTTCCAAAGACCATCCTGCGGTGACTGCGGTCTGCATCGATGATTTCTATGGGAGCGATGTCAACCGCAGCCTCTACACTAGGGACTATCTAAGACGGATGCGAGAAGCCGCTGATAAATATAATCCCAAGCTGGCCCTGGTTACCGTCCTCTACTGGGATGATGTCGACCAGGAAAAAGAGGTTGAAGTCATGGAAGAGGCAGGCGTGATCGCGGATTCTATAGACGGAATCCTCTACCCCTACATGGCCCAGAGCCTAGGAAAAGGGCTCTCCCACAAGGATACATCGAAACTTGCTTCTGAAATCAAACGAGTGCGGGACATTTATCCCGGCATTCCTGTCATTGTCGATATCTACGTCACCAAGCACTCCGGGTCCAAGGATTTTCCTGACCCGAGGTGGGTTGGAGAGATGCTGGACATCTCAAAAGCAAAGGCTGACGGAGTGGCGCTTTACTGCATGCCCAAGAAGAACAAAGACGGAAGCTTTTCTGATTTCTGGAAGAATGGAATGTTGGACGCTGCCGGCATCTTCAACGCTGTCAAGGGCCGCTACAGCGCCTGGCTTCGCTCAAAATGGTAAGGTCTTAGGAACTTACAGTTCCTTGACAAAGATGTTTCTGAAATAGACCGAAGTCTCTCGGTCATGGTTCTGTAATCCAATATAGCCTTCTCTGGCAAAATCTCTGACCTTGCCTCTCGGTTCTGCCTCCCAGTCAACGACCTTTTCGCCGTTCAACTCCACAGTTATGTAATTTCCCTTAAAGGTAATTTTCATATGGTTCCATTCGCCTGTCGGCTTGAAGGCATCAGACTGCGGCGGCTCGGCATCATAAACCGCTGCCGTCTTATAGATTCCCTGGCCGACATCGTTAATCTGAATCTCGAAAGAATGAAAGATATAATCGTCGCTCGCCGGCATCTCAGGAACTCTGATAAAAATTCCGGAATTTGTGTTCTTCACTGAGCACTTGTAATCAAGCTCTAATATGAAATCCTTGTATTTTTTCACGCTGTACCAGAAGAGTCCCATCCCTCCATGGCTCTCCAGGATTCCTGTCTTCTCGTCGAGGTCGAAGTAGCCTGGCCCATAATGGTTCCAGCCGTGCTTGGAGTAAAAGCCGTCACTCCTGCGCAGGATTTCATCGTAGCCTTCATAATAGGTGATGCTTTTGATGTAATCGATGCTCTTTTTGACCGCAGGCGAGGGGTTGTCGACTTCCTTCTCGTTCTCATACTCGATGGAAAGATAGCCGGGATAATTCTGCAGCGTCAGCTCAGCCAGGATATCATGGATATTCGCTTTCCCATCGCCAAAAGGAACATCATAAGTACCTTCGGTTCCAAACTCATTTCGGTCCTTGAGATGGACATCCAGAATGCGGCCTTCAAGCAGCCTGAGCGCTTCAACGGGATTCAAATTGCCGCGCATCCAATGGCCTGTGTCGGCGCATGAGCCGATGCGCTCATCAAGCCCTTTTACATGCTCAAGCACAGTCTCCGGCCGGGCATACTTCGAAGGCTGGGGATGGTTGTGGAGAGCGATGTTGATGTTATATTCCTTGACCATCCGCTCGATCAGAGAGAAATCATCGTACTGGGGCTCGGTGACAATGGTTTTGATGCCCATCTTTCGGGCAAAGTCAAAAACTTTGCGCATGCTCGCTTCGTCATTGTCAAAATTCACCACACCGTAGCTCACCAGCCTCAGGCCACAATCAGAGAGCCAGCGCTTGACCTCTTTAATCTGGTCATCGCTGAGGTTATGGTCAAACTTTGCATCGGGCATACTGCCGCCGAGGCTCTGCCCGGGATAGGGCTGAAGATACTCTATGCCTAGCTCCTTTGCCTTTTTCAGCGTATCAAAGAAGGAAAAATTCCTAAATGTCCAGCACTGCGTTGCAATCGGAATTTTTTTTATCATGACTTCTTTGTAATTTGTCTTGGCAACTTGGTCTTTTACGCTCGATATATCCTGCTTTGTGCCTACTCTCTCTGGAATTTTCACCTGAATTTTCTCCCGGCAATTAAATAAAGAGAAAAGTGCCATAGCTACAAACAAGCAAAGATACTTTTTCATATGCCCTCCTTATACTAGTACAAACGCATTAAATGCCATTACACTATAATTTCGAGATTGCTTCGTCATTTCATTCCTCGCAATGACACTTAAATTCTACTTCTTTCTTGGATTCCACTTTCCCTGGGCAACAGCGGGCACGAAGGATTCAAGGCCTGGCGGCGGGAAAGGAACCGTCTTCTCCTGCTCGACGCTCATGTAAGCCGCCATCAAAAGCTCTGTGACATTGAGCCCATCGCTGAAATTCTCTTCAGGACGCTTGCCCACCAGGAAAGACTGGACCATGTGCCGGTTCTCGGCTGTGTATCCGTATTCCATCTCCTCGCTGCCCACCACTGGCATCAGCCCCATCTCAGCATTCTGCTTCTCCACCAGGTCTTCTCCGGCCGCACCCTTGACATTGCGGCTGAAGAAGATTCTCAAGCCCGAATCCAGGGTGTTGATCGAGAGCGAATATTCAGGCCCGAGAAGCTCCATGCTCAGCCTGAGCCCGGCGCCGACAAAGCACCAGGAAGTCGTTGTCTCGACGACAAGCTTCTCCCCTTTCTCATCCCTGTATTCAATCAGCGAGCGGCCAAAGTCTTCGGCAGGCCGGTTGAGATAATCAGTCTTCCCACCGCTCTGGTCGGCGAGAATCTTGGCGTAATGCGGATTCTGCCATTTCAGGCAGGAAGCATAAGCAGTGACTTTAAGCGGGGTGAGGGCATTTCGCTTGGCGCCGGGCGGAGTCAGCATGAATCGGGCTTCTTCGACAGAATGGCACATCATGTCGTTGATCACTCCTCCGCCCTGGAGCGCACCTTCCCAGAACCAGGGCATATGAGGGCCGCTGTGCTCCTCTGCGGCGCGGGCAAGATAAGGCCGGCCGGCTATGGCTGCTCCTCGCGTCCAGACAATCTCCTTTCCCCTGACTACAGCCGGGCAAAAAACCTGGTTCTCTAAGTAGCCGTCGAGAAGCTTTGCTTTCTGAGCGAGCTCGAGCATCATTCTCGCCTCCTTGACGTTTCTGCCAAGGGGTTTTTCGCAGGTTATTCCGATCAATTCCCCCTTTCCTTTTTCCAAAGCATGGACAATCTCTTCCATGACCTCTATACGGGCGAAGTTCGGGATACAGATCCAGACGGCGTCGATCGCAGGGTCAGCCACCATCTCGGTTATGGATTTGTAGGCTTTGGCTTCGCCAACATTGAGCTTCTTGATAAGGGCTAAAGCTTCATTGGCCGTCTTCTCATTGAGGTCTACTATGCCCAGGATATCGGCATCGCGAACGCCAACCCAGGAGCGAATGTGGAACTTGGCGACAAACCCTCCGCCGATAATCCCCATACCAAATCTTTTCTTTGCCATTTTCGAACCCTCCTTTCCTTTCGAAATGTGATAGCCAAAAAGCAAATTTTTCAAATCATTTATAAACTTCTATAAGCTTCTTTTCTATGCTTTATTCGATAAATATAAACTATTTTTTCTTTATCTTCTATTCTATAGATAATTCTGTAATTGCCAGATTTCAGCCGATAACCTTCTTCTGCTGTTAATTTGATAGAACCTGAGGGACGAGGATTCTCACCAAGGGCAGCTATTTTATTTTCAAGTTGTTGAAATACCTTACCTCTTAAAGCGTCTAAGTCTTTTTGCGCCTGCGGAAGGAGATATATTTTATACACGGCGGCTTTTTAAATATTCCTCAAAGGGTATAGCGAGTTTCTCCTGTCCTCTCAAAGTCTTTAAATCTAACAGATCTTCTTTAAGTTCTTCTTGTTCTAATTTTTCCTTGAGGGCTTTTTCGACAAAGAAGCTGTATTTGATGCCATGCTCTGCGCAGAATTTCTTCACATTATTTATGACTTCTGTGTCCAGTTTGACGGCTAACGTTGCTTTTGCCATTTTACACCTCGATTTTTAATAAATATCACAATTCGCTTCTTCTGTAAATAAAAATCTTACTTTAGCTAAAATAAATTATATTATTATATATAAAATAAACTTAAGTTATTTTTATTGTGATTTTTCTTCGCACAATGAAAATAGTCCCCCATCTTCTCCGTAGGAATGAAGTCTATTTCTTGGCCCGTCAGCTAGTTCACTAAGTTTACTGAGATGCAGCGGCTGGCTTTGGCCTGAACAAAATCAGAAAGATAAAAGCGCAGAGTATAGTCAAAACACAGGGAACAAGAAAGACCGCAGTCCAGTTTGTCACTCCGTTTTTGGTGAAATAATCCCGAATCCAGCCGGCAAAGGGGCTCCCGACAGCGTTTCCAATGCCGTAGGTGACAAGAGTAATCAGACTCTGAGCTGAATGCCGTATATCCCTGGGCGCGACGACATCAACATAGATGAACGCTGCAGCGAAGAAGAAAACAAAGCAGAAGCCGTGAAGCGCCAGCGAGGCGATGACCAGCCACGAAGGCCTGCCGATGGCGAAGATGATATAGCGAGCAGGCCAGGCCAGTATGCCGATAACCAGGATATTTCTGATTCCAATCCTGGTGATGAGATAGGGCAAAAGAAAAGCAAGGACGAAAATCTCGGCAAGCTGGGCGATGGTCATGACCCCGGGAAGAACGGTACTCGAAACGCCTATCTTTTCTGAAGTTAAAAATGGAGCAGTCAGAATGTAATAGAACATCAGCTCTGTGGCCACGATAAAGGCGATGATGATGAAGACCAAGAAGTTCTTTTCCTTCATCATCTTGATCGCTTCCAGGAATGCCAAGGGCTTTACACCTTCCTTTTTTGGCGGCGTATGGGGCAAGGTGAAAGACTGAATTCCCATGATGAGCGAGACTATCCCGGCCAGGAGCAGTGTATCTCCCTTTAAGGCGACAGCTTCGACCGATTTGGCAGCAAACCTCCATCCGAGCAAAGCATAGCCGGCCGCAATCCAACCAATCGTTCCCCAAACCCTTATCATCCCGAATTCCTTCTCCGAGCTCTTGAGGTTGATGAAGGCGATGGAGTTGGTCAGAGCAAGAGTTGGAGCATAGAGGAGACAATAAATGGACATCATCAAGGCCATGGTGCTGAATTGAGTAATGGTTGAGATGTAAACAAGCATTGCTCCGCCCGCAAGCTGCAAGATGCCGACGAATTTCTGGCTGGCAAAATAGCGGTCTGCAACCTGTCCGCCGATGAAGGGAGCGATTATCGTCGCTATGGGAAGAAGCATGTAGATAATACTATACTGTACGCCGGTGAAGCCGAGCGTGTTCTGCAGGTATTCAGAAAGCACCGGAGCCCATGCTCCCCAGATGGCATATTGAAGGAACATCATTACCCCTAAACGAAACTTTACGTTCATGCTCACCTCTCTTTCTTTAGCGATTTAGCGCAAAGGCATTAATACTAGTGGCATTGCCACATTCCGTTCGATTGTTCATATGGCTAGGAAATAATATTTGATCCTTTTGTATTAGCCAGCGTTTCTCTTAAGCCTATTGAAATCCTTGAATCAGGCCTAAACAATTTTCTTGTTGACCGGGTCCCATTCCACCCTCCGGCCCTGCAAGTAGGATGCGGTCGCCATGTGGCAGGTTATGGCTTCCTCGAATCCGCGGTCGATGTTACAGGAAGGCTGGCCGCCGCTTCTGATGCAGTCCAGCCACTCCTTGACATGGAGATGAGAGGTGTCGACCTGCTT
>CAZJXZ010000165.1:0-5972 GCA_964549955.1 uncultured Eubacteriales bacterium | reverse complement strand
AAATCAACCAACGGACTGAGAAGAACGGACAGCAGACCGGAGATGATGAACATGACCAGGACTTCTTTGACGTAAGGAAATAAAACGACAGCGGCTATGACGACGATCACAATCAAGAAGATGCGCCAGAAAGTCTTCAGCATTTGAGAGTAGAGCTGGAAGGTGTAGCTATCCATTGCTCGCTGTTTCCTTTTCTTCCTGGAGCTGAATCAACAACTCATTGGTTCGGCGCAGCCTTTCTCCCAGGACTTTCGCCAGGGCGAGGAGTATTTTTATGCCCAGCTTAGGCTTTCTGTAAATGAGGTCGAGGAAATCAGGTCTGAAGAAGCCGATGATCTCGCTGTCGATTGTGGCCACGGCAGAAGCAGAGCGGGGTGATTCGTCGAGCAGAGCCATGTCGCCGAAAAAAGAGCCATCGTGAAGGCTGGCCAAGGTCTTCTGAGAGGCTTTCTTTTCTTTGTCGATAATATCAACAGAGCCCTTGACGATAATATACATCCCAAGGCCTGGGTCTCCCTTGCGAATGACGGGCTCGCCTTCTTTGTATTTTCGTTTATGGAGAATTTTTTCTATTTCAACCAGCTCTCTGTCTGAAAGGTCAGAAAATATCGGGACCTGTTTGAGTATAGTAAAAATGTTTTCTTTTTTCCTTTTTTTCATAAAAATACCGTTACTCCAGATTGGATTTTCCATTGCAGCTTCCTCTTTATCTTAATTAACATATCACATATATTTTTGAATATTCAAACCTTTTTTATGATAACCTTTCCAAATTCGGTGATGATCGATGATCTCTTTTGATCAGTTTCTGATTATCACCAGATTTGGCAGGTTCTCTTTTTTATCAATTTTTTGAGTCCTTCTTTACTTGATGAGGGTCATTTTGCTATATTCTTAGAGGAAAAATTTGAGGCAAGGCTCTTATGTCAGAAATCCATATTCTAAGCCAAGATGGACAGGCTTTTGACTTTCCTCCTTTTAAAGAAAAAATCACCATAGGCCGCAGCGGGGATAATGATGTCATCCTTTTTGACAACTCCGTTTCCCGCCATCATGCGGTGATCGTCAAGACAAAAAACGAATATTTTTTGAGCGACATGGGAAGCTTCAACGGCACAAAGGTAAACGGAAAATTGATCCAGAACATCCGCTTGAACCATGGCGATGAGATAAAAATCGGATATGTCAGGCTCAAATTCTTGGCCAAGGAGGAAGCGCCTGTCCCATCACCCAAAGATTCATTCATCCTGACTGGGGAAAGAGCCGAAGAGAGGGGTACTCGGACAATCGTCCACTCCAGCACAGAAGATAGCCGCCAACTGGATACCAGAGAGCTTCTGATGTCCTTGGGTCTGCAGAAGCCCCTTGGTGGAGAAGAGCTCACCGCCGCTGCCAAGAAGGCGGGCCTGCAGCCCGAGGCCAGACCCGACCTTGTCTCGCTGGAGAGGATGAATAAGGTGCTCTTTATCCTCTACGAGATCAGCCGCCAGCTTCATGCTATTCATGATTTCAATGAGCTTCTCAAAAAGATTATGGACTTGATTTTCATGGTCATCAATGCTGATTTTGGTTGTGTCATTCTCACCGGCGACAAAAGCAAAGAAGAGCTCAATGCTGTTGTCGTTAAATACAGAGATGATAAGGTTAAGAATAAGCAAGAATTAAAAATCAGCCGAACGATCATCAACAGGGTCATTCAAGACAAAATCGCTCTTCTTACTTCCAATGCCATGGAGGACTCTCGCTTAGACCACGCCCAAAGCTTGCTCAGCCATCAAATCAGGTCTTCGATGTGCGTCCCTCTCTGGAAAAAAGATAAGGTCATCGGAGTTATCCAGTTGAACAGCGTTAGGCTCATAAACCAGTTCACCGAGGATGACCTTGAGCTGCTTAAGGCCATCGGCTGCCAAATGGCGATGGTCATTGAGCAAGCAAGCCTGAACGAAAAAATCCATGAAGAGGAACGCTTGAGAAGTCGGCTGGAAAGGTTCCATTCCCCCCAAGTCATAGAGATGATTATCAAGGGCAGTGAAGAGACAAAAGAAAACATCATGGAACCTAAGGAACTGAAGGCCACTGTTCTTTTTAACGATATCGTCGGCTTTACTCCTCTCTCGGAGAAGATGCCTCCTCGAGAGATAAATTTGCTCCTCAATCAATTTTTTTCCAAGATGACGGACATCGTCTTCAAGTATGATGGGACGCTGGACAAGTTCATCGGTGATGGCCTGATGGCTGTTTTTGGAGCACCCGTGGAGAAAAAAGACGATGCGGAGAGGGCGGTCATGGCAGCCCTGGAGATGAGAAAGGAATTGGAAGCCATGATGGACAAAATTGGGATGGAGAAGAAATTTGAGGTGCGAATTGGCATAAATACCGGACGGGTCGTGGCCGGAAACATGGGCTCACCGAACCGGATGGAGTATACAGTCATCGGCGACCCGGTCAATCTCGCCTCGAGATTGGAATCCATTGCCCAGCCGAACCAGATAATCATCGGAGAAGAAACCTATAAAGAGGTCAAAGGGAAGTTTAAAGTCAAGAAAATAGGGCTCAAAAAAGTAAAAGGGAAGAGCGAAGAGATCTTGGTTTATGAAGTTTTGCAATAAGGGAGAGGAAGCGGCCCATCTGCGCCTATTTTTTTCAGAATGAGATAAGTTCCTTTTTATAAGCCTCGTGCCATGAAGAAGAGAGTAAAGAAGTTTTTGCTTATAGGCGGGATGTTCCTTTCTTCCCTTCTGATTCTCCTTATCATTTCCTTTTTAGTCTTTTATTACAGGAAGTCTCTGACCAAGGGCATTCTAGAGAAGTTGATCGTGGATAAGACAGGAGCCAAAGTTGAAATTGGGAAGCTTGATTATGGGCTGTTTCCGTTCCGGGTTCAGCTCAATTCTGCGAAAGTCTTTCAGAAAATCGAAGAAATGGAGATAGAGCTCTCCTTGGAAAAGTTGACTCTCAAAGGAAGCATCAGGCGGCTGCTGAAGAAACAGAAGCCTTTCTTCCAATCAATCGAGATTAGGGGCGGAACTGGCAGGGTCAAAATCCCAAAAGTAGGGGAGAAGATAGATTATCGAAAAAACATCTTGATGCTTTCTCAGGCATTGAGTTCGATCGGCCGGGTGAGCTTGGAGGACTTTGCGCTCGATTATGTGTATTTATCAAATAGCATCAGCTTCGAAAAGGGAAGTTTGGAATTCTTGCCCGGCGCTAGGGAAGGAGAATGGAATTTTTCACTCAATGGCGAGAATTCCTTGATAAGAAATTTGGCCAAAGAGATTTCCCTGGAAACCTCATTCCGGGCCAGGGGGAAGCTTTCTTTCCTCGAAACTCCCTGTTTTGAAGGCCAGCTTTTCCTTCGAGCTTTGAATATTCATTTTCAAGAGAGGGATATTTTTCTGCCCGAGATCGCCTTGGATTTGCGCAGCGAATTTCTGATGAAGGAGAATATCCTCTCCCTTCCAGAATTCAAGCTAAGCCTCTTGCCTTTCCTCGTTGCTTCAGGTCCGATGAAGCTGGATTTTGAGAAGGATTATTCCTTCTCTTTTCTTCCCAAAGTCCATTTGAAGGATTTCAGTAAGATTCATGATTTTCTCAAGCCCTACCTAAGCTCTTATCTCCCTCCGCAGGTCAAGGATTTAGCCCTGAGCGGGAACGCCTGGCTTGAAGGAGAGTATCAAAATATCAAGGTTTCTTCCGGAAGAGAGATGAGCTTCAAGGGCTTAGTAAGGCTCGACCCGACTCAGGTCCGCTGCTCGGCCTTCGGTTTTTCTTTTCAAGATATTATATCAGGCGAACTCAAAGCAGAGGGTTCCAACTCAGGAATGAAATTTTCAGGCCTGGTAAAGTCTGAAGATGGGAAGCTTTCTGGAAAGGGTCTCGAAGTTCAGAATTTTTCTCTCGACCTTCCTCTCCAGGCAACGACTTCCTCTTTTCGCATTTCCCGCTTCAATTTCAGGCTTAAGGGGCTGGCGTTTTCCTCGGCAGGGAAGAGGTTTGAACTTCCTCAGCTTGAGCTGGGAGCCGGTGTGAATTATGACCTCAAAGAGAAGAAGATCGAAGTCAGCCGCCTGGAACTTCGCCTCCTGTCCTTTCCTCCTCTTCAAGCCGAGGCTGCTCTTGACCTCAAGCCGCGAGGGAAAAAATATTTTCAACTGAAAAGTTCAGGAATAGATATTTCAAGCCTTTCATCTCTGCTTTCGCCCTATCTTCCTTTGAAGATATCAGACTGGGAGCCCAGCGGACGCTTTTCTCTTTTCTTTGAAGCAGAGAATTCTGTAAAGAGCAGCGAGGAGTGGGCTGTTCGAGCCGATTTCGATTTATCCCAAGGAGCATTCCACAATCCCCCCTTCACCGTTGCTGCCGAGTCCTTGCATCCAAAAATTTCACTCAAGGGAAAATACAGCCAGTCTCTCCAGAGCATTCCTTTTTCACTGGCATTCGACCTTTCCCAGGGAGAATCTCTGTGGAATAAGTATTACTTGAGCTGGAGCAAAAACCCTCTTCTCCTCAACGGCAGCTGTGTCTTTCATCTTCCCCAGAGGAGAATTGATGAGCTTGCGCTCGAAGCCTCGCTTTATTCTCTGGGGACAATAAAAGCCCAGGGGCAGCTGAAGATTCAAGAGCCAAAGCTTATTGACCTGAGTCTTTCAACCTCTGCCTTAAGCCTTCAATCGTTTTTGTCTCTAATTTCCCAGCAGGGGACAGAAAGCCCTGCTCTTGAGTTGAAGGGCGAAGCAGAAGTCCTGGCGAGCTTCAGAAAAGAGGGGCAAAAGCTTCAGCTGGCCGCTCAGCTCCAGCTTAAAAATGGGGCGGTCGGAAGCGAGAGCAAAGGTTTTTTCATAGAAAGGATGGAAGCGCGGATTCCAATTTATTATGAAAGCGGGAGTAAAGGGAATGAGGATAAGGAAGAACCCATCATAGAAAAAGGATATTTTTCTGCCAAAAACTTGAAAACGTCTCTATTCTCCATCGCGCCCTTGCGGCTTGATTTTGAAGTCGGAAAAAATACATTCATCATTAAACCGCTCTCTATGGAGGTCTTCGGAGGAAAGGAGATTCTTGGCGAGACCATTTTTCGCTTCGATACAGAGCCATTCGGCATTCATGGCCTCTCATCTCTTTCCCTGAGCGGGGTCGATATGTCTCAATTCCCCCTGAAATCGCCTCAATTCAGATTGAGCGGCAAAATCCAGGCAAGCCTTAACCCGGTCGAAATCAACCTCGAGGAGATTAAAACCCAGGGCGAGGTTGCGGTGAATATCTTTGATGGCAAAGTGACCGTCAGAAATATAAGAATAAAAGAGCCATTTTCCAAGAACAGAACCGTCTCCTGCGACGTTATGGTCGAGGATTTGAGTCTAGAGAAATTTACGGATACTGTTCCCTTCGGCCGGGTCACAGGATTTCTTAGAGGAGAAGTCAAAGACCTGGCTTTTTCTTATGGTCAGCCTGAGAGGTTCACCCTGAGCCTGGAATCCGTCAAGAAGAAAGGGGTAAGTCAAAAATTTAGTTTAGGAGCAGTGAATAGCCTGTCCATCCTCAGCTCCGGGGAAGAAAGTGCTGTCCCAGCAAAAAGCGGATTGACCCGTATCGTCTCGGAATTCGGGTACGAGAAAATAGGAATGTTCTGCTCGCTGAAGAATGACATCTTCACCTTGAGAGGAACGATTCAAGAGAAAGGAGTTGAATATCTGGTTAAAAGGTCTTGGCTTTTTGGAATCAGTGTGGTAAATAAAAAGCCTCGCAATCGAATCAGTTTTAAAGACATGTTGAGCCGACTGAAAAGGATCGGCCGTTCTCAAAAGGCCAAGTGACCGGGATAAAAAGCTATGGTATAATTAAAAAAATTTTGAAAGAGGGAGTAAAATGAGAAAAAAAACTTTTAAATTGATTTTCGTGAGTTGTCTCCTCCTTTTCCTCTTTTCCTGTCTGACTATAAACATTTACTTCCCGGAGGCAGAGGTCAAAAAAAC
>CAZJXZ010000164.1:0-6086 GCA_964549955.1 uncultured Eubacteriales bacterium | reverse complement strand
TGAGATTGAAAATCGGCATAAAACTCGGAAAACCGAGGAAGGATAAAATTGACCAAGATGCCGACAAGAACAAGAGCAAAGCCGAGGAGAAGAGTCGGATAGGTCAGGGCAGCCTTCACTCTGGATTTTGTCTGGGAAATGGTCTTGGAATAATCGATGTAGCGGCTGATCGTGCCGGCCAAGTTACCACTTCGCTCTCCAGCCATTAAGGAGGCGGTATAAACCGTAGAAAAGACTCTTTCAAAAGGGGCAAAGGCTTCTGACAGAGATTTTCCTTGCCGAATCTCGTTTTCAACCTTGACCAACAGCTCCTTGAGATGGATGTTTTTTACGCGGCTGGCGATGATTTCAATGCCGCGGAGCACAGGGTAGCCCGCTCGGATGAGAGCCACAAGCTCCTGGTTAAACATGATCAGCTCCTTGTCTTTAATCCTCTTTCCAAAAAATAGAGTGGGAATCGTGATTTTCTTCCAATCTCTTTTGACAGAGAGGATGCAGACCCCTCGCTGCTCGAAATGCTTTTGGCACTCGTCCCGCGAAGGGGCAAGATAAGACTCGCAGAAGACGTTTCCGTCTTCACCGGCCAAGCGACAAAAATAATAGGGCATTTTTCTAAGTCGATGATCCGTCAGTGAGCACTTCTCATTCCGCGAGCTTGAACTTTTGGGAAACAACCTCGCTTTCCGTCAGATTTTTAACGCCATTCTCCATTCGCTCTCCTCGGCGGCTGCGTACCTCGCTCCCCTCAGAAGCGCTCCCCCCGCCTTCGTCAGCTTCCCTCGAAGCGCAAATTCCGAAGGCTAAGCCCTCCTCGGGCGCTGCGGCTCTTTCCAAAAACTCTGTATTGATAATAAAAATCTATTTTAAATGCAATTTTATTAAATATATATAGAATAAGTCAATCAGCTTTTAAGGTGAGTTTTATATACTCTGAAGAGGTGACATCAGACTTCAATTAAGCTTTCCTTGGGCTTTTATCAAATCTCAAAGGCCTCCCGCCTTTGCCTTATTAAAGATGCCTATTAATAAAACCTCTGTCTGGCCAAAAAAGTTGCTTGATTTCTCCAGATATTGACAATTCATAGTGAAAGATTTATTTTTAGATTTGTGAGAAGAAAGATTTGGGTGGTCATTCTCCTCGCCCTTCTCCTTGCCTTCTTCTGCAAGAGCCTATCCTTAAAGGGGCTATCCCTTTCGAAAAACTCAGCAGCTGAGCCGCAGACCGTTCCGGCTAAAAAGCCTAATTACGACTATTGGAGCAACATTCTCTCCAGGAACACTAATCCGCTTGGCTTGAAGGAAGATTTGACTTTGAAAAAACTGCTGAAGCAGCCCAGCGCAAAATGGGCAATAAGAGCTGGGAAAAGACATATCTTGGATTAAGCCATCCATATATTTTTTGCCAAGATGATTCAATTTTTTGGATTATCGGAAAAAGGAAAAACGAACCTCCTGGAGAAAAGCAAAATTTCTGCGGCTATAGTTTTCGTTATCATTCTGCTCGCGTTGGGTGGATTGAATATCTATAAAAAAGCAACTTGGACAGAGCCGACCGACGGCGTCATCTGGGACGAAAGGGCAGAAGGCCTGACGGCAATTAAAGTTGACATCAACAGCCCCGGCTATTTGAACGGCATCAAAAAGGGAACCGTTCTCTTATCGATCAACAACAACCCCGTCAAAAACAAAATAGAAGTGGCAAAGAACCTATGGCAGGCTTCAGCCATGAATCAGAACGTCAGATACCAGATCAGTCGAGAAGGAGTTCTCATCTTTCCCTCGTTCTATTTGACTCAAAAGCGGGTCAACATCATCTACTTCTTCCTGGCCTTCGTCGGCTTAACCACGCTGGTGATAGGCTTAATTGTTTTCCTCAATTCCAAGAAGCCATTCACTATGCCTTATGTTTTCTTCTACCTGACCTCTATGGCTTTTTATTCCTTCTGCATTTTCTCTCCCACAGGAAGGCTCGACACTATGGATAGCCTTTTTGACTGGCTTGACAGCGTCTCCTTTCTGCTCTTTCCTCCTCTATTCCTTCATTTCTTCCTCATCTTCCCTCAAAGAAAAAAATTTTTTAAGGCTAAGCCGTCTTCAATCTTTTTCATCTACCTCCCTGGCTTAGCCATTCTTTCAGCAAGAATATCCCTTCATCTTTCCTTCTTCCGAAATCTAAGTGACTTCCTTATGCTGCGCTTGCATGACACCTTGGAGAAACTGAGCCTTCTGCATTTTGCCATCTTTTCCCTCGTGACTTTGTTGACCATTCTCCACAGCACAGCCATGCCTTCAAACCTGATGGTCAAAAAACAGTTGAGGTGGATTGCCTACGGTCTCGGCTTGGGCATCGTTCCCTTCACCCTTTTCTACATCATTCCTTTCCTCTTTAACCATATCCCTTCCAGAGCGGCAGAACTTACGGTCATCCTCCAGGCCCTCATTCCTCTGACATTATCCTACTCCATTTCCAGACACAGGCTGATGGATTTTGAGCTTCTTCTCAAGAAAGCCGTGACCTTGATTTCCTCCTCTGTTGTCCTGGCCATCATCTATTTCATCGCCACCGCACAGACAAAAATCTCTCCTGAAAACAGGCTTAACGCCCTCTTTTTAGGAATCCTGGCCATTATTCTGGGGGCAACGCTCTTCACTCCACTGAAAAAACTTTTCCAGTCCATCCTGGACAGGGCTTTTTATAAAAGGACTTATCGCTACCGAAAGACTCTTCTTTCCATAAGCAAAGAACTCAGCCGGGAGAGAAACCTTCAGAAGCTCTCCCAATCTCTCCTGGATTTGATCGCTAACGCCCTCTCTCTGCGGTGCATTGCCCTTCTTCTTCCTGAGGATAGCGAAAAAAAGTCCTTCTCCATCCTGAAATCAAGAGGACAACTGCCGTTCACCGCAAACAACATAATCTTTGACGACTCTCTCTATCAAGAGCTAAAAGAAAAAGAGTTCCTTTCCTATTACTCTTTTGCCGAGAGAAAAGAGAGCCAGAAGAATTTCGAAGGCCTTTCCTCCTCGACCTTCTTCCATTATTTGCCTTTGAAAGTCGAAGAAAACATTATCGGCTGCCTGGCCATGAGCAAGAAAGCTGATAACACATTCCTCAGCAGCGAAGACTGGGAGCTTCTGACCACCATCTCTTCTCCGGTGGCCCTGGCCCTTGAAAACGCCTACCTCTACGACCAGGCCAGCATCAGGGCTATGGAATTAGAAAGGCTCAAAGATTACAGCGAGAACATTATTGAAAGCCTGACTTTTGGAGTTGCTGTCATCGACCAGCAAGGAAAAATCATCGGCTGGAATCGGGTGCTCGAGGAAACTTTTTCCTTGAAAAAAGAAGATGTCGTCAACAAGACTTTGATCAAAGTTCTGGGAGATAAAAATTTCTCAGCCCTCTTTCCTGCGGAAAGCCAGCAGGATCTCCGCCTCTTGAGCGAGATCACGCTGGATATTTCACCCAAAGAGAAAAAAATATTCGATATTGCTAAAACTCCGCTTCTCGATAACAGGATGAAACCCTACGGGACCGTTGTCGTCTTCGAGGAAATAACAGAAAAAATATATCTCCAGCAACAGCTGCTGACTTCAGAAAAGCTTGCCTCCATCGGTCTTCTCTCCGCTGGTGTTGCCCATGAAATCAACACCCCTCTGACGGGAATTTCAAGCTATGTCCAGATACTCCAGAAGAAGCTCTCCAAATCCCCTCACGGTCAAATCCTGGAAAAGATTGAGGCCCAAACAGAAAGAGTGGCCAGGATCATCAAGAACCTCCTCAATTTTGCTCGAAATCCTTCAGAATCTTCTTTCCATAAGGTTGACCTCAGGCAAAGCCTGCAGGAGATTGTTGCTCTGATTGAATACAAGCTGAAAACGATGAACATCAATCTGGAGTTGAAGCTGGAGAAGCTTCAACCCATCTGGGCTCAGGCAGAAAGGCTTCAACAGGTTTTCATCAACATCCTGCTCAATGCCATCGATGCCATGCCCAACGGCGGTATGCTGAGAATCGAACTCAGCGAGAATTTGAATCAGGCTATGATAAAAATAGAGGACAGCGGCACCGGGATCAAAGAACAGCACTTGCCCCATATCTTTGATCCATTCTTTACCACCAAGGGAGTGGGGAAAGGGACAGGCCTTGGCCTTTCCATCAGCTATGCCATCATCAAAGAGCATGAAGGGCAGATCACTGTCGAAAGCGAGTGGGGAAAAGGCTCTCTCTTCACCATTTATATCCCCAAGGAGCTGGACAAGAAAAGAACAAATAAAATTTCGGCAGCATAAAAATGCAAACAAAAGGAAAAATCCTCATCATCGATGACGAGCAAATCATCCATGAGGTTCTGGGTGACCTCTTGACGTCCGAAGGCTATGATGTTGAGAAATCTCTGACCGGCGAAGAGGCTCTTGAAAGACACGCCTCCCAATCTTTTGACCTTGTTCTTCTGGACCTGCTCATGCCTGGAATGGATGGAATAGAAGTCCTTAAAAACATGAGAAAAGTCAGCCCTCAGGTCGTGGTCGTCATCATCACCGCCTACGCCTCCGTGGAATCAGCCATTTCGGCCATGAAGAGCGGCGCCTTTGATTATGTCCAGAAGCCCTTCAAGCATGATGAGCTGCTCTTGACGGTCAAGAGAGCCTTGGAGCATAAGAGACTCCAGGAAGAAAACCTGCGCTTAAAAGATGAGCTCAAAAGGAAGTTCAGCTTTGAAAATATCATCGGAAAAAGCAAAGTCATGCAGGATGTGTTCGAGGTCATAAAAGCCGCTGCTCCAACTCGAAGCACCATTCTGCTCGAGGGAGAAAGCGGCACGGGCAAGGAACTGGTCTCAAGAGCCATCCATCAAAACAGCGACCGGGCCGCTTTTCCCTTTGTCGTCGTCAACAGCGGCTCCCTTCCGCCCGACCTTCTTGAAAGTCATCTATTCGGCCATGTCAAGGGCGCCTTCACCGGGGCTGTTAATCATAAAAAGGGTCTCTTCGAGGCTGCCGACAGAGGAACAATCTTTTTTGATGAGATATCCTCCCTCAATCCAGAGACCCAAGCGAAATTGCTGCGGGTGATGCAGGACAAAGAGTTCATGAGACTGGGAGGGACAAAAACAATCAAGGTCGACGCCAGAGTCATTGCTGCCACCAACTCAAACCTGGAAGAGCTGATCAGACAAAAGAGATTCCGCCAGGACCTTTTCTATCGACTGAATGTCATCAAAATCGTGCTTCCGCCCCTGCGGGAAAAAAAAGAGGATATTCCTCTTCTGGTCAGACACTTTCTGGACTTATACGGAAAAGAAAACAAAAAGGAAATGAGCGGAGTCACTGAAGACGTGATGGAGATCCTCATCAACTTTGATTGGCCGGGAAACATCAGAGAGTTGGAAAACCTGATAGAGAGAGCTGTTGTTTTGACCAAGTCTAAAATCATCAGCAGGGAGAGTCTCCCTCCTTTCCTCTTATCCTCTTCAGATGAGGCTAAAATATTCTCCGCAGTCGATAACGAGCTCACTCTCAGGGACCATGTTCAATCCGTCCAGAGAAAAGCCATAATCAGCGCTTTGGCCAGAGCAAAGGGGGTTCAAAAAAAGGCTGCCGGCCTCTTAGGAGTCAAGCCAACCACCCTGAATGAGATGATCAAAAGGCTACAGATCGATATCACCGACCTCTCCTGAATCTGCTCAGGCGGATTGCTTCGAAAGCACGCCGCTTTTGCCCCAGCAAATCAGTTATGAGGCGAAGGTCAGCGGCTGAAAAAACCGTTTGAAGGCTGAGCGGGCATTGCGAGGAGCGAAGCGACGAAGCAATCCGCCTTCGTCTTACAATACAAAGCCTGGTGGAAGGGCCCAACTCAAAGGGAATTATAAAAATTTTCCTGGAAGGGCATTGTCCGGATTTATTCTCACTTTTTTCGGCTTTTCTTTTAACTCAAACTCAAAGACCTCTGTCCTGCCGTCGACAATGAGCAATTTCTTGATCCTTCGACCATTCTCCATCCAATCTATCCAAAGCGGAAAAACAAAATTCTCCTTGGGCTGATTCACCCTGACTTCCAAAAGCAATCCATCCTTTCCCTTTTTCAC
>CAZJXZ010000163.1:2977-6155 GCA_964549955.1 uncultured Eubacteriales bacterium | reverse complement strand
CTTTTCTCTTCTTCAATATTTTCTCCAGACCGAATCCATATTTCTCTGTCTGGATCTCTCTTCTGTAGGCTGAGCTGACCGTAGTCAGAATATCAGAAAAAATGACACCTGCCTTGAGAAAGTTAAACCTGCCGTTGAGGGATAGCTGGTCTGGGTTAAAATAATTCCAGCTCAAACCGGTCAAACCCAAAGTCTCAGGCGGAAACTCTCCCTGGTAGGCAACGTTATGGAGGGTAAATACCGAGGCCGTGTTCTTGAAAAGAGGTTTGTTGGCGTAGAGCGTTTTGAGAAGGACGGGAATAAGCGCTGTCGGCCAGTTGTTGCTGTGGATGATGTCGGCCTGCATCTCGACTTTGAGCAAGAACTCAAGCACAGCGCGGCTGAAGAAGACAAACCTCTCATCATTGTCCAAGTATTCTCCTTCACCTAGACCATAGATGCCATCTCTCCAGAAATAAATAGGATTATCAACAAAATAAATGGCATATCTGCCCTGTTCGCTCCTATAGATATTGGCCTTGATCTTCTGCTCTCCGACAGGAACTAGGAGCTCGCGTGCGACCAGCTCGGTCGGCAAGGATTCAATCTCATGCTTTCTGTATTTGGGCATGAAGACCGAGACCTCCATTCCAAGAGAAGAGAGATACTTGGGCAGAGAAGAGGCGACATCAGCCAGCTCTCCTGATTTTGCATAGGGAAAGACTTCAGGGGAGACATAGACGATTCGAAGCTTTTGGTTCATTTTTGAAAATTTATATTAAAATGATATCATTCAATTGTCAATAAAATGGAGCTTGCACTTTTTGCGTTATTCCTCTCTTATCAAGCGAAGGCCAGCGGCTACAAAAACCGTATGAAGGCTCCGGCTTAGTGCTTCGAAAACACGCCGCTTCTGCCCCAGCGAGGCAAAAGCGGCTCGGTTTCAGGCTTCGCTCTCCTCGCCCTACGGGCGAGGAACCATGCCCGCTCAGCCTTCAAACGGTTTTCTCAGCACCAAGCCTTCGCTATTGTCAGCGCGCAGGTGCCTGAGCAGCGTGTTTTTGTAGCCGCTGGCCTGAGCTTCGCTACCTTTCGCCCCAGCCTAATTTTTGCTGTAAAAGGTCAAAGTAGTTTCTCTTGGGTGATGAGATCAGACGGAGTTCAAAATCGCTGCGTTTGACCTCAACTTCATCATTTTTTCCAAGGATGTTCCCGCGCTGGCCGTCAAGGGTAAGGTAAACCTCTTCTCCTCCGGTGAGAAGCCGGACTTTGATTCTGGAAGAGGAAGGAATGACCATCGGCCTGAAGGATAGGGTGTGGGGACAGATGGGAGAGATGATGACGGCCGGGATATTGGGATAGATGATTGGCCCGCCGGCAGCCAGAGAATAGGCTGTAGAGCCAGTCGGGGTGGAGATGATCAGGCCATCAGACCTTAGGGTGACAATCTCCTCATCGTCGATCCAGATTCGGCACTGGATCATCCTGGCCAATGCTCCCTTGTTTATGACCACGTCGTTCAAACAGTAATAGACCTTATCCTTGGCTGCGGCCTCAAGAATCTGCCTGGGACTGACAATCTTCTCCTCGCCTGCCAAGAAAGCATCCAAAGTCAAGTACATCTCATCAAGAGGAACCTCGGTCAAAAAGCCCAGCTTTCCCAGGTTGACACCCAGCACAGGAACTCCCTTTTGGGCTGCAAGATGAGCGATGCTGAGCAATGTTCCATCTCCTCCAAGGACGATCACCAGGTCAACTTTCTCCGGAAGCTTATCCCTTGGAATTCCCCCGCGTCTTTTAAGCTTCTCTGCAGCCACCTCTTCCAAACGGCATTCCATTCCTCTTTTTTCTAAGTAAACGATGAGCTCTGCCAGTATCTTCTCAATATCCGGTGCATGGGGCTTTATGACAAAACCGACATCCTTAATTTTTTTCATCGAAGACTGCCTCCTTGATCAATCTTTGAATTTCTTGCGAATTTAAAGATTCCTTGCCCAGAGTCCAGAGGATAAAAAACTCTCGATTTCCTCTCTGGCCCCGATAAGAAGATTTAATAAGGCCTTCAGGGAAAAATCCAATTGCTTTGGCTTCTTCGATAATTCTCTTTAAAACATCCTGATGAAGAGTTTTATCTCTGACCACACCCTTCTTCCCCACCTGGCCTTTTCCCACCTCGAATTGAGGCTTGATGAGGGAAAGAAGCCTGCCGCTGCCGATAAATTCCTTGATGGCAGGCATAACTTTAAGCACAGAAATAAAGGATAAATCCATGGTCACCATGTCCAAAGGATCGGCAAAATCATCTCTCTTTAAGTAACGAGCATTCTTTTCGATGCAGGCAACCCGCGGGTCTTCTCTCAACCGCCAGTCCAGCTGCTTGATGTCCACATCCACAGCATAGACTCTTCTCGCTCCTTTCTGGAGAAGGCAGTCTGTAAAACCTCCTGTCGAAGCTCCTAAATCTGCCGCTATCTTATCCTGAACTGAAATCTTGAAGGAGTCGAGCGCCTCCTCGAGCTTCAGCCCGCCGCGGCTCACATAGGGAATTTTTTCCTGGAGCGAAATTTCCTGGCCTGTTCCTATTCTCTGACCGGGCTTCTCGATCCTCTTCCCTTCAGCAAAAACCAGGCCGGCCATAATCAAGGCCTGAGCTTTCTGCCTGGACTCAGCCAGGCCCCGGCTGACAACCAATTTATCCGCCCGTTCTTTTTGCATCAATTATCATAAACGCAATCGTCATAATTACATTGTCATTGCGAGCGCAGCGAAGCAATCTCGTATAATAACACCTTGTCATTGCGAGCCCGAAGGGCGAAGCAATCTCATATTTCATAGTATAAATCTTCCCACCTGGGATTCACGCTTGAAATTAAATCAACCTTTTTTTGTCTGGAGCGCGCTTTTATCTGTTTTTCCGGTGCAATCGCATCATTAATATCATCAAAAACTTCATAATAAACTAACTTATTGACGTTATACTTTTTTGTGAATCCTTCAATTAGCTTTGCTTTATGTTCGTAAACTCTCTTTTTCAAATCGCTTGTCACACCAGCATAAAGAACTCTATCCATTTTATTGGTCATGATATAAAAGAAATACTGTTTATTCATCAAACGAGGAAGAGTTCTCTCGGAAAAGACATTTTATTCTACAAGATTGCTTCGCCCTTCGGGCTCGCAATGACAAAGAATATTAAACT
>CAZJXZ010000163.1:0-2877 GCA_964549955.1 uncultured Eubacteriales bacterium | reverse complement strand
ATCTGGCGAACAAGACCGTCTTCATCCAGAAGATAATTCTTTCTTATCTGCTCAGCCTTGCCCAGAGGATAGATCTCCAGAGGAAGCCCGATACTCTTGAAACGAATCCCAAACTTCCTCTCTCGGTCTAGGAGCTCTCGGACAGCGCTGCCGAATCCGCCAGCCAAAACTCCCTCTTCTACGGTGATGATTACTCTTGCCTTTTTGGCGAAGTCGAGGATGAGCTTTTCATCCAAAGGCTTGGCAAACCTGGCGTTGACCACAGCCAGGCTGATTCCCGCCCGCCTGAGCCTCCGCGCCGCCTCCAGGCAAGGATAGACCATACTACCTAAAACAAGAAGCAAGTCCTTTCCTTCTTTGAGCAGCTCACTCTGGCCGAGGGGGATCTCGCTCAGAGTCTCATCCAGAGGAACTCCTAATCCCCTTGCCTTGGGGAAACGGACGGCTGCAGGATGAGCATAGGAAAAAGCGGACTTTATCATGTGCTGAAGCTCATTCTCATCTTTTGGCGCCATGACAATCATGTTGGGCAGATGCCTGAGGTAGATGATGTCGTTGACTCCCTGATGGGTTGGGCCGTCATCCGGAACAATTCCTGCCCTGTCAAGGGCAAAAACAACAGGAATATCCATCAAGCAAATATCATGGTAGAGCTGGTCATAGGCCCTCTGGAGGAAGGTGGAGTAGACAGCGACTACAGGCTTGAAGCCGCTGAGGGCCAAACCTGAGGCAAAATCAACAGCATGCTGTTCGGCGATGCCCACATCGAAGAATCTTTCCGGAAACTGAAGGGAAAAAGGCCTTAAGCCTGTCCCGTCCGGCATGGCCGCGGTGATGGCCATGACTCTCTTGTCTTCCTTAGCAATCTTGATCATTGTCTGTCCGAAAATCGAAGAATAACTCGGCCTCTTGTCTTTGGCCAGAGCTTCTCCTGTCCGAACATCAAAGGGACTGGCGCTATGAAATCTCTCTGGATTGGCTCTTGCCGGAGAATATCCCCTTCCTTTCTGAGTGACACAATGGATGAGCACAGGTCCGCTGTAAGCTTTGGCCTCTTTAAGAATATCAATCAAAGAGCCCAAGTTGTGGCCCTGGACAGGACCGATATATCTCACACCCAGCTCCTCAAAGACTAATCCAGGGAAAAATATCTTCTTGGCAGCCTCCTCAACTGCCCTTGCCACCTTGATCATCGGCTTGCCAACGGCTGGAATGGACTTGAGGATGGATTTCACAATATCTTTCATCCTCAAGTAATGCTGGCCGGAGACAAGGTAGGAAAGATATTTAGACATAGCCCCAACATTATAAGAAATGGACATCTCATTGTAGTTGAGGACGATGATAACCTTATCTCTGAGGTGGCCGATCTGGTTTAAAGCCTCCCATGCTTCTCCACCTGTCAGGCTTCCATCTCCGACAACAGCCACAATATGATAGTCTTCATTCCTTTGGTCACGGCCAACGGCCAATCCCAGAGCTGCCGAAAGGGCTGTGGAGGCATGGCCGGTGTTATAAACGTCGTATTCGCTTTCCTCGCGTGAAGGAAATCCACAAAGCCCCTGATACTGACGAAGCCCGGAGAAAGCCTCTTTCCTTCCGGTCAAAACCTTATGGGTGTAACACTGATGTCCCACATCCCAGATGATCTTGTCCTTGGGAGCATCGAAGACATAATGAAGGGCAAGAGTCAATTCGACCACACCCAGGTTTGAGGAAAGATGTCCTCCGGTCTTTGAGACGACATCGAGGATTAGGACTCTTATCTCTCTGGCAAGCCGGGAGAGTTCCTTAAGAGAGAGCTTTTTTAGGTCATGAGGGCTTTCTATCGAATCCAGAATTTTACTCATTCTCATTCCTAGTCCCCGAGTTCTAAAAGCTTTGAAGCTAGGTAGCGGAGCTCCTCTGAATCCAAAGAAGCTGCATCCAAGGACATTTTTGCTGCCTCGACAAACTCTTTCAGCCTTCTCTTTGAGTCTTCAAGGCCAAAGAGCAAGACGGAGTTGGGTCGAAATGGACCTTCTTTACGCTCCTCTTTGATCGAGTCAAGAATATCGTCCCTGATTTGAAAGGCAAGCCCCACGTTCCTCCCGTAGTTGACCATCGCCTCCAGCTGCGAAGCCGATGCTTCACCAAGGATTGCCCCTGTTTTTACCGAAGCAACGATCAGCGCGCCTGTTTTTTTAAGGGCGAGCTCATAGAATGCTTCTTCTGTCATTTCCAGAGGAGTGAGGGTTATATCCATCAGCTGCCCTCCAATCATTCCTTCAACTCCAGCCAGACGGCTGATCTCGGTGATAACCTGCTCTTTTTTCGGCTGAAGCCTCTCCTCCAAGTGAGCCCTGGCCAGAACTTCAAAGGCCAGGGTCAGGAGGCTGTCTCCTGCCAAAAGGGCGATATCCTCGCCATAGGCTTTATGACAGGAGGGCTCGCCGCGGCGGAAATCATCGTTATCCATCGCAGGCAGGTCATCATGGACAAGGGAATAATTGTGGATAAGCTCTAAAGCGCAGGCAAAAGGGAGGAGCACTTCCTGCGAAACGCCAAAACATTCCCCTGCGCTTAGAACCAATAGAGGTCTGAACCTCTTCCCCCCGGAGAAAACAGCATGCCTCATGGTTTGAAAAAGAAGGTCTTCTTCCTGGGATAGAATGCGACGGAGTTCTTGCTCCACAGCCTGTTTCTTCTGAAAGAGTCTTTCTTCGACTTTCATCTAATTAGACTCAATAATGAGAGTGTTATCGCGAGGATGAGCCGAAGCCTCGAGCGAAGCGTGGTGGCAAGCGATGTGGCGATCGAGGGAGTCATCGCGAGGAACGAAGCGACGTGGCGATCTCGTAAGAAAAAGAGATTGCTTCGTTTCACTCGCAATGACAA
>CAZJXZ010000162.1:1692-6166 GCA_964549955.1 uncultured Eubacteriales bacterium | reverse complement strand
TCCTGGAGATGGTTTAACCCTCATCCCCTTCTTCACCAAAGCTACAAAGATGGATTGATAAGTAGTTAGGTCCTCGCTATTTTAGATTTAGAAGCAGGATAGCTCTTCAATAAGCAGAGTCGCTACTACTGGATAACCTTCTCAATTCTAAGGTAAACGTTAAGGGTACGTCCCTGGTCCCCAGTCAAAGACACAAAACCAGGCGAACTTTCAGGGTCATTAAGGTAATATTGAAGGTCGAACCATCCCTGCGCTGGTCCCTCTATGTTCCCTCCTGTCCAAGCCGGGAATGAAATATCTTCAGAGAAAAGTGCAAAGTGTTCGCGTACGTTCGGGGCAGTATAATAATCGAAATACCAAGTGAAACGAATTTTAGATTGACGCTTTATCTTTCCAAACCAAATGAAAAGTGCGCCATTGTAGAAATTATTCTCTCCGTAACAGCCATAAAAAGTACCATCTAGTCCTTTTCCAGTGTTATATTTCCTTGTCCAGTCCACGTCGGTCAAAAGTTGCATTAACAATGGTATCCTTACATTATTTTCTAGAAACGTTCCGTTCGCATGGAGATAGCTGTGTGCAGCATCCCACTCCGCAAGCACATAGCCGAATTCGTTGCAGCTCGGGTAAGTTAATGTATCGATGCCCATTGCACCGGTCGTTGACAAATAAACGCGGTAAAAAGCTGGTTTGGGCGCAGGCCCGGGCGGCTTCCCCTTGCTGATACTTACTTGACCAAGGACAAAGTCGGGGCCAAGCACGAGAAGGGCTGCTAAGCCTACGATAAGGAGTACAAGCCCTATCAGGGTTACTCCCTTCGCGCTTAGAAATCTCGTCTTATTCATCCTTTCGCTCATTTTAATTGACCTCCTTTTGTCTAAAAAGTTTGATGATAAGTTTGGGTTTCTTCTTAGACATCCATTCCTCATTTTTTTTCAATTTATCTTTGGAAGGCAGAGGTTTCAATAGGGCTGCAGCCTCATTTTCATCCAAAAGAGACTGCTATGACTAGGACTCTAGCCCTATTTTTGGACTGCCTTTGCCTATCTGCTTTCTATTGACGCTCGATCTATTTTTATTGATAATATTGTTCGCATGGGGTCTGTTAGATATAGAGCCAATCAGAAAGCATTTGATTCTAAATTCAGTTTAATCTGATCTAGACCCAGCAAAGGGAAGCATAGCTTAGGAAAAAAGAAGTCATGGGTCCTAAGGCATTTAAAGCCTCGACGGCGAAGCAAGTTCTCTCTCAAATTAGCCGAGAGCTGGGGCCTGACGCATTTATCATCTCCCATCGTAAAATACAAGATTCTGAAGGCAGATTTTGGGTAGAGGCCACCGCCTCCTCCCGAGCAGAGGGAGTTACACCCGCAACAATACGACTTTCTATAGAAGAAACAATCGCCAAGATCCGCTCAAAGAAACTTTTCGTGCCTGCTCTAGTTCTTATCGCGCTTATTATCGCAGGAGTGACAATTTGGCAGCTTCTTTCTCGAAACACAATCATTAATCCACTCCCTCAAAAGTTTTCCATTGCAGTGATCAGCTTTGAAAATCAAACCGGGGATAATTCCTATAATTATCTCAATAAGGTTATCCCCAATCTATTAATCTCCAGCCTTGAGCAATCGGGATATTTTCATGTCACCTCGTGGGAAAGGGTGCATGACCTGCTCAAGCAAATGGGAAAATCGGGTTCGGATTTTGTTGATAAGGATTTGGGTTTTGAGCTCTGCCAGAAGGATGACATCGATGCTATTGTCGTG
Source organism: uncultured Eubacteriales bacterium (assembly GCA_964549955.1). Classification (GTDB taxonomy): domain Bacteria; phylum Acidobacteriota; class Aminicenantia; order Aminicenantales; family Aminicenantaceae; genus CAZGMN01. Next base: position 4,400 of record CAZJXZ010000162.1, on the reverse strand, counting down.
GGGAGCTTCGCCAAGGCTGGCGATATATTTATTACAGACGTTAAAGTTTTAGATATTGAAACCAAGAGAATATTGAAGAGTGTCAACTCAAGGGGTAAAGGAGAGGAGAGCATCCTCCAATCACAGGTCGATGAACTGAGCAAAGAAATCTCAAAAGGAATGGGCTTCTCTGAGGGAAAGACAGAAAGATCTCCAACGCGAATCGCTGATGTCACCACCTCTTCCTTGGAAGCCTATTATTATTTTTTAAGAGGGAAAGAGTATTATTCTGATCAATATTGGAAAGAGGCCCGGAACTATTTCGAAAAGGCCCTCGGACAAGACTCGAGCTTTGCTCTGGCCTATCTTTATCTCGCCGTTAGTTCGAGCTGGCTACAAGAAAGGAATGCAGCCAACGAGGCCTACAAGAAAGCAAAGTATTTCTCTTTAAGGACAACCGAGAAAGAGAGATTTTTAATTGACGGGAGATATGCTTTAGACATAGAGAACAACTTGGAAGAGGCCTTCCGGATCTTTAAAAGGATGGCGGAAAACTATCCTCAGGAAAAAGAAGCTCACCTTGGACTGGCGGACGTTTATTCTTTTAAAAGACTCTACAATCTGGCCATTGAAGAGTATATTAAGATCCTGGAACTCAATCCCCATGATGGAGAGACCCTAAGGTTTATTGCTTTTCGCTACTACCTGCTGGGCAACTATGAGAAAGCGGTTGAATATCTCAAGCAGGTTGTGTCTATCTTTCCCAGGGATTTCTTAGCCCGTCTGATGATGGGCCGTTTCTATTTTGAAATGGGAAAGCTCGATGAATCCTTGGAAAAATACAAAGAAGCATTTGAGATAGACCCCAATGTCGGCATAGACTGGAAACCTTCCTATGTGTGTGCCTTACAAGAGGATTACAAAGAGACCATAAAATGGATTGATTACGATATCAAAAATAACAATTTCCCTTATTTAAAAAGATGGGGAGAATTCGTCAAAATTTTCTATCTTTACTGGCTCGGCAGCCTGGACGAGGCCATGAGCTATCTTTATAGATACATGAAAAATGAAACTCAAGAAGCGAGGGCAAATGCTTCCTGGATGATGGGCTGGATCGCCTATGACAGGAGCGATTTCGAGGAAACTCGGGAGCACTTTAAAAAGTGGATCGATTGTTATACGCAGGATATATTGCCTCAGAGAAAGAACTCCGAAGCATTAAAGATCCACTGGACAGGCTGGTATTATTTCTATCTCGGCTTAGTAGATTTGAAGGAAGGGAAAATCGAATCCGCAAAATCCAGGTTGGTTGATCTTCATTCTCTTTTGCCCGGTGTGCTTCCTGAATACAAGAGTTGGATAACCTTCTATAAAAACTTTCTCCAGGCGGAGATTTTCCTTGCTGAAGGAGACGTCGAAGAAGCTATCGTTTTATTAGAAAAAGCGCCTCCCTTGGGAGCGTGCATCGAGAATTTTGAGTTGCTTCTCCATAATGTGCCTTTCCTCAAGGATGTCCTGGCCAGGGCTTATCGCCGGAGCGGAGAAATTGACAAAGCCATTGCCGAATACGAACGGCTGATTGTCTTCGACCCACAAGGAAAAGAGCGATATCTCGTTCATCCCAAGTGTTATTACAGATTGGCAGAATTGTATGAGCAGAAAGGCATAAAAAGCAAAGCCATCGTTCACTATGAGAAATTCCTAGATCTCTGGCAAGACGCAGACCCAGATATCCCTGAAGTCATCGAAGCTAAGAGACGGCTTTCAAAACTCCAAGGTCAGACTTAATCTTTGAAATATTTTAAAGATTTAAACGAAGATACCGTGTCTTATTGAACAAATCAAAAAACATGAGAGTTTAATAGATATGGCAAAATAAGCCAATGGTTATTGGGCAAGGATAATAAATGATTAAGGTATTGCACATCGATAATGACCCCAGTCATCATGAGTTGACCAAGGCACAGCTTTCCCAGCTATCCGATGACATCGCTCTCGAACTGGCCAATTCAACTCAAACCGCCCTGGTTGCTCTAAAGGATGATGTTTATGACTGCATACTCACCGACGATCAGCTGCCGGAAAACGACGGTATTGAATTGTTAAAAACACTTCGGAGCAATGGCAATTTAATTCCATTTATTATCCTTTCCGAGATTGATGATAAAGAAAAAAAGAATTTTATGGAAAAAGCCTATTTCGACGATGAATTTCACATCGTTGTTAATTTTTTTCACTTTGACCTGCTCAGTTATTGGATACATCGCCTTGTCGATAAATACAGGCAACTCCTTCAAGCCGATAGGCTTAAAATGGATTTATTTAAAAGTCCTCTTGAAAAAATTAAGGGCTTGCAACAAGCAATGAAAACATTAACAAAGAGAGAAATGGAAATACTAAACCTGATGGGCAGTGGCAAATCGAACAAGGAGATTGCGGAGGAGCTGTTCATAAGTTACAAGACCGTCAAAAATCATGTCTATAATTTATTCGCAAAACTCGGGATTCATACCCGGGCAGAAGCGATTCATTTTGCCATCCGCATGAAAATATCCGACAAATCCTAAATATCCAAGCGGCTCAATTCACCTTCAATCTTCTGACCAACAATCCGAGAAAATTCGTTGTCTAACCTAGCCTCACTCAAACAATCCTAGACTAAAAGATTAACCAGCTTCTCCTCGAGCAATGAATAAGCCTCCTCTGCAGAATAAGAAATATCAGGA
>CAZJXZ010000162.1:0-1592 GCA_964549955.1 uncultured Eubacteriales bacterium | reverse complement strand
CAGCTTCTCCTCGAGCAATGAATAAGCCTCCTCTGCAGAATAAGAAATATCAGGACGGAGGAGAGGCTGGGTATCGATAAGAAAACTACGCTCTTTAATTTTCAAAAGAACGTTTCTTTGCAATTGCTCCCGAGTGATTCTTAAGCCTTGTGATTTAAGATAACGGCGGAAGGCTTCCACGACTTTTTCCGGTTCTGCTTTTCCCTTGGTCAATCCATACCAGAGGTCAAAGAGGTCTCGGCCCTTTTTCCTCTGATAAAGAGCCCTCAATTTCGTGGCAAGAAGCTCTTCTAGAAAATAAGTATTTACCTCGCACTCACCGGAAAACCATCGGGACCGAAGATCAAAATGTTTCTTCAGAGCCGGAAAGACAATAAAGTGTTCCCGAGTATTAACTTCAATTTGAATGCGCAAGGGCACAATCGGGCGTATCTCAGAATCAGCACGGTAGATAAGCATCACGCTATCCTCTTTCTGGTGAGTTCTTGGATTTCCCAATAGAGGATCACCTATGCCGCGAATTGCACTCAGCACGGGACCGATGGGACCAACTTCTTTCTGAACCAAATCAAGGTCTTCTGAATAACGGACAGGCGGCCCAAGAAACAGTTTATGCAACGCTGTTCCGCCTCTGAAGAGAAGGGTATTTTGAATGACTGAATTGAGGAAAAACTCTGCGAGCAACCGGGAAATGATTAGGTCCTGCTCAACCTGAGCATCGCTTTTCCAAGGGGCATTCGATCGCCATTCGACGATGTAGGCTCTTGGAATCAAAGACTCTCAACCTCTATTATTTGATTCTCGAATATTCTCCATTTTTTATTAAACGAAGATTTTTCTTTGCTTTGGGCTGGATCAAGGAGAACAGGATAGGCATTTTGTTTGATGAGCCATTGGGCCAAGCTTACTGTCTTTGATTCAAAGCCCAAGTTATCCAGCAGATAACCCAATCTCTGAACATAAACGAAGCTTTTTTCTTTACGGGCAATCAAAATCAATTGATCGGCACTAATTTTCTCTGCAAGCTCCAAAAGGATAGTTGCAATATTTCCGAGTCCGCCCGAGGCTATTGGATATTTGATAAGGTCAATAGCTGTCAATTCAGGGCCGGAAGCTTTTAAAAATCCTGTCTCTGTCTTAATCTGGATTGTGCCAAAAGAAACATCCAGGTTCTTTTTCACAAAAAAGCGGATGCTCAATCCCTTTACAAGAATGGGACGCAACTGTTTCTCAGTCAGGACTTGAAATTCTTGAGGCCTTTGGTGAGCTGCGCCGTGTAAGGCAGCCGCGCTAAGCAAGCCGACATAGTAGAGTAGATTTAGGTGAGCCATTAGATCGTGGATAAACCATTCAGGCGGCAGAATGCCGCTTTCTTTATATTCCAGAGGAATGATCACATAAAACCCGCGGCTCACTAAAACTATCCGACCTCTCTGCTGTTGCCTCTCAAGAGTCCTTCTGACCGTGCGCTCTATCTGACCGGTTTTATCGATGATTTCTTTTAAGCCAAAAGAATAACGGCCCTGAGATTGAATCTGATCGATAAAAAGGCTAATTTTTTCTTGATTCATTTTATTTTATATATACAAAAT
>CAZJXZ010000161.1:0-6197 GCA_964549955.1 uncultured Eubacteriales bacterium | reverse complement strand
CATCATCTCGGCCAAAACAGGCGTCAAAGACCCTTACCGGAAGCTAAAGGATGAATTCATCCGCAAGGCGCTCTCTCTCTATCCTGATATGAAAAAATTGATAGAGTCTTCCCAAGAGAGGTTGATGACCGCAGTCAGGCTCTCCATCGCCGGGAATATCATTGATTTTGGCGCTCATGCCAAGTTTGAGCTGAAGGAAGATGTGGAGAGGATTTTATCCCAGGATTTTGCCATCAATCATTACCCTCAATTCTGCAGGTCGCTGGGAAAGGCTAAGAAGATTCTTTATCTGGCGGATAATGCCGGAGAGACTGTTTTTGACCGCCTGCTCATCGAAGAGCTTCATAAGCCCGTTATCTATGCTGTCCGAGAAAGCCCGATCATCAACGATGCTACGCGGGAAGACGCCCTGCTTTCCGGGATAGGCGAAAAGTCAGAAATCATCTCTTCTGGCTGTGATGCGCCTGGGATTATCCTGAAGTTCTGCTCCAAGGAATTTTTAAAGGCCTACAGTCAGGCAGACCTCATCATCAGCAAGGGACAGGGAAACTACGAAGGGCTATCGGATGAGACCCGTCCTATCTTTTTTTTCTTGAAGGCGAAATGCAGCGCTGTGGCCCGCGAGTTTGGAGTCGAAGAGGGTAGCATTATCCTGGCCAAAGCACACCAAGCACGAGCTAGGTAGCTCGAAAACAAGGGAATTTTCTACCGGCCAACAGATTCAGATGGAAACAGGTTTGCTTTTTTCCTCCTTTTTCTTTTTGACAGGCTTTTGCTGACGAACATGGAACATCCCGGAGGAATCAATCCCTGGAGGCTCAAGGAAAAAAGATTTGAAGTGAAGATCAAGGAAGTTCCCATCGGGCTTCCGCCGAAGAGTGTCGATGAGATTGTGGCTTCATTCGAGAAGGCCATCACCCCCCAGGACAAAAATCATCAGCGCTGGTCATCCAGTTTATATCTTCGGGCTGACCGCTTTCTCGGTGGAGGGGATTGAGTTGGAGAGAATTGTCGATTATGTCCGTGAAAAATACAACATTGTTGTCCGGACATTGGACAGCAAGCAGGCAGGGACTTATGGGGTAAGAGTCTCAACCCCCATCTATGTCTCTTTCAAGCAGATCGACATGTTTCTGCAAGGAGTGAGGCATCTGGTCCAGCAAAGGAGTTAAAGAGCTATAACAAACACGTTAAGTGCTTTTAGATTGTCATTGCCAGCCCGAAGGCCGCGGTCATCTGACTAAGTCGTCGCTTCACTCTCAATGTCATTTTATTTAAGGCGTTTGTCTTAAGAGAGGCTCGCAGCCTTCCTGACCATTTGAGACTTGTCTTTTTTAAGCTGACGGAGGATATCTTTAATTCTCTCCTCTTCAGGAAACTTGGTTAAGGCCCAGGTTGCAGCTGCCCGCACAGAATCAGGCTTGCTTTTTTTAAAAGAAAATGGCTTGCTCGGCTTGGCCACAGCGATCAATGTCTCTATGGAATCCGGCGAGCCAATCATCCCCAAGGTTCTGCAAGCCTGTGCCTGCAGCAGGATTTCTGATTCTTTATACATGATTTTCTTCGGTTTTATGATCTCCAGAAGCATGGGCACAGCCTCAGGAATTTTTCTTTCGACAAATATAGAGAGAATATCCAGCTCAGGCTTTCTCTCAGCCACTTTAAACATATCAAGAAGAATAGAGTCGACCTCCTTTCCTGGAATTTGCTTTAGGACTTCGATGGCCAGGACAACCGTCTCAGATGGTCCGAGAAGAGCTATATCACACATTAGAGGAATAAGGTTTGGGTGGTCGAGGAAAACATCCGCGATCTTTAACATTCTGATGAGCGATAAGGCTGGAGAGGCATGATTTATTTTCCTCAATATCGCTGCCACTGCCTCGTTTCCAGACTTCTTGATAATCGTTGCTGCCAGGCGCCTTGCCTTGAGCGGCATATCAGAGACCATCGCCTTGAATCCAGGCTCAACCAGTTTTAACGGCTCCTGTTGAGAAAGCCAGGCCGCGGCTTTTGCCTTGGTGAGGGGGTCCTCAGAGCTAAGGTCCTGGAAGGCGACGGTGATATCCTGTTCCGCTTCCTTAACAGTTTTCAAATCGGGTTGAACAGCTGCAGATATTTCTACCTTAGGAGGAGTCTTTTCTTTAGGAGGAGCCGGTTTTCTGAGCGAGATATCTTCTTTGGGAGGAACTTCTTCTTTAGGCGGGGCCTCTTCAGAACGAGCTTCTTCTTCAGGATAGGCTTCCTCCATATCGGCGAAAACGACTCTGTCCTTCTCCAATGCTTTCTCCAACCTAGAGAAATCTGTCTTGTTGAGAAGGTCTGCAATTCTCTGAAAATCTTCTCGACCAACGTCGCCAGATTTAACGGCCTCCATCAGCTCTTGTTTTTCCTTTGATAGCTTGTCTAATATTGCCTTTAATTGCTCCACTTGCTCAGCGGGAACGGTTGCCGGCTCTTTCGGCTCTTCCGCTGCTTGCTCTGGGATGGGCTCGCCTTCTTTCGCTTCGCTGGGGACAAAAATTTTTTCTTTTTCGAGGATGACCTTGCGTTCGCTGACGGCCAAGAACACCTTCCGGTCAGGAAGTATATGGGACAAATTGAGTTCTTCGACAGCGGTATTCCACTCCTTCGCCACTTCTTCAGCACGCTTGGTGAATAGCTCAATAAATTTCACAACTTCATCGAGAGTTATCCCTCGCGAGAACAAAATTCCTTGCAGTCCGTAGTCGCTGAGAGTTTTGTACAGGTCTTCCGTCAATCGGCGGTCGAGGCGGGCTGCGGGTACAGGTTGTCCGTTTAGGAGAATTGTCTCTGCTGTCAGTGAAAGAGAAAGCACCTCTGTCTTGGCGGCGAGAAAAGACTCGGTAAGCTTAAGAAATCGCTCCGCCGAAAGCTTGACATTCTCGTTTTCCCTTGGATAGAGGCGGCGAGTCTGGATGGCTGTTCTCAGTGCTCTTCCTAGGTCAGAGGCTTTGAGCAAATCTTCGGATTTAAGAGGCGACTCTTTGGCCAAAGATTCGGAGAGTATCCTCTTCTGCAGCATTTTTCTGATATCTTTGGAGATGAAGACCTTGTCGATTTGGCTTTTCAAGGAGGAGAACATCCTTGCCGCCTTGTCCATTTGGCCCGAATTCTGGTAATGGTAGGCCAACCTGCCTAAGATTCGTTCGATGGAGCCAGCAGCATGTTTCTCCTCTACCTCTGCGGCCAGAGCATGGTATTTGCGGCGCTCCTCCTCATTCATCAGCGAATAAAAAACATTGCGGTCCGTGGGGTGAGCGAAAGAAAACTCATCCGGGTTTGCCGTTTCCTCGACGAAAAGCAGCCTGCGGGCGTTGACCAGAATATTCAAGACCTGCTGCACCTTGAGGTTGGCCATCTCTGCCAGCTGGTAGGGATTTATCTTTTCTCCAAGAATTGAGCCCAGCATCAAAACATTGACCGCATCCTTATCCATTCGCATCAGCCGGTCTTTCATCAGGTCGGCGAGGTTGGTGGGCATGTCCTCAGGCTTGACCGAGGCAAAACTCCATTCCTGGCCCACAGGCTCGATCTTACCTCTTTGCAGAAGATAGGATAAGCTCTCGATGATGAAAAGAGGGTTTCCGGCTGAATTCTGGATGAGAGCTTTGGCTGATTCCTCAAGCATTGTCTTCCCGTTGAAGAGCTTGGCCACAAGTTTCTGAAGGTGTTCGCTGCGCAAAGGCTCGAGTTGAAATTTCTTGAGTTCGCCCCTGCTTGTCACCTCTGGCATTGAATCGAGAAGGATAAAGAGCTTTTCTTCGCTGACCGCTATGTCGGGGCTGTTGATCGTAGAGACAAAGAACAGTTTGCTTGCTCCCTCCTGGCCAAAAAGAGAATCGATGAACTGCAATGAGGGCGGGTCAATCTGTTCGGCGTTGTCCAGCAGCACGGCTCCATCGCCCAATCCGCGGATGATAAAAAGGGTCTGGGTCAATGCCTCGAAAATATCCGTGCTGTCGACTTTGGCGGGTTTTTCTTTTTCATCAATTTTTTTGGCCTGCCAGGAGTAGATATAGGGTTTGAGGATGAGCCTGTATTTTTTGTCGAGCTTGGAGAAGACAAGCTCTGAGATCGGCTGTTGCTGTTCGAAAAGGTTTCCCAATGCTGAGAAGATGGCGCCGTATAGTTCCCTCTGCCAGAAGGGATAGCCTTTGACAAAGAGGACAAAAGAGAGTTTTTCTCGGGCGAGCTCTTCAGCATGTATCAAGAGCCGTGTTTTTCCTGTTCCATCGCCGCCAAAAATCACAGGAAACAATAAGGGATTTGTTTTTTCCGTGAGATGCGTTTCCAGGAATTTAAGTATTTCATCCCTGCCGACAATCGGAGGAGTTTCGAGGATGGAATCGAGCTTGGAGGGAAGCATAAACTTGCCGGCATCCGGGAAAAGAACGACTTTGCCTTTTCCCAGAAATTTTGCTTCATAGAGTGCTTCGTCGGCTTTTCGGAAGAGCGTCTTCCATGTTTTTCCGTCTTTAGGGAAGAGGGAAATTCCTGCGCTGCAAGCAAGAGATACTTGTTTTTTCCCTATTTTGAGAGGCGACCCGATAATATCTTTCTGAATCTCTGTGCCGAATTCCCAGGCCTTTAATTTGTCAAAACCTGGCACAAGCAGGACAAACTCATCGCCGGCATAGCGGATAGCCGTCCCGCGTCGCCTGGTTCTCTGGGTGATTTTTTTGCTGATATGCACCAAGGCTCTGTCGCCAGCCCGGTGTCCATGGGCATCGTTGATGCTTTTGAAGTTGTCCATGTCGAACATGAAGAAGGCCACGGTCCGTTTTTTTTGCTTGGCCCGGTCAAGATAGCGTGGAACCTTTTCAGTCAAATACCTTCGGTTGAAGATTTGGGTCAGGTCATCGATATAAAGGGATTTATAGGGTTTTTCTTCTTTTGTTCTAGTTTCTATTTCGTCGATCTCTTCTTCGTTTGTTTTTTCTTCGATTTCGTCCATCAGGGTTTAATCAAAGGAGGGAGAATTTACAGTTGGCGGCTATCATTTTTTTCCTGGCCTCAACCTTCCCTCCGGTCGCCTCCTTCATATTTTACTAATTATTTTTATCATAGATGAAATCAGCAAGTCAATAAACTCTGTTTAATATTTGGCACAAAATTTGCTGTTTTTATTTAAAGGAGATTGATGGCTGAAGGAGACTTGACTATGAGAGTTTTGTTTCATGCCTCAAAAAAGATTCTTCGAGTTTTTTTGGCTATTATTTTAATTATAGTCCTCGGAGCCTGTCATAAATCCCCAAAGAAAGAATTCAGCGGAAGCTTTTATGCCAATGATTGCGGAGTGTCCCATGGCGGCTTTGAATGGGCTGGAGGCTATAAGGCCAGCCTTGTTATCAGCGGAAGCAAGGGCGATTTAATCCTGACCTTTGAGATAGGGCTCGGAGACCCTCTGACCGTGCATCAATTCTCGATTTCTGATTTCGCCGAGGCAGCAGGAAGCATGACTTTTAGGATCGAAGGGAAAGCGGCCACCCTTGTCTTTATCGAGACCGACACTATCTGGAACGGAGATTACAACAATCATTTCATCGCTAATAAATCAGACGAGCCGTCCGAAAGAATTGGCGCCCTTCCCATCGAGCCCTTCTACGGCTTCAAGTCTCATTATTATATCGAGCTTCGTCTCAAGCCAAAGGAAGCCCCGTCCAGATTTTTTATGACGAATTGAAGGCTGGGCAGGCTATGCCTTTTTCCCTCCGACTGTAATCTCGAACACCCGGAAAGACGGACTGTTCAGGCTGCCTCGCATATCAAGGTCATTGGCCACTTTATCAATATTTTTTAGGATTTCGAGAGTCGTGCCGCCGAGCGTTACCCCGTCCACTGGGAAGGCCTTGGCGCCGTCCACGATCCAGAATCCGCTGCAGCCGGTTGAGAAGGCGCCTGTCGTGATATCAGTCCCCGTCCCTCTCATGCCAGTGACGAGAAGCCCTTCTTTCATGTCCTTGAAGAGTGCGGCCGGTTCGTCCTGGCCATTTTCGACGATGATGCAGAGGAATCCGGCTGAAGGGCCTCCTTTGTATCCGCCGCGCCGAGCCATGGTATTGACCTTGACGCCAGCTTTCCGTGCGGTTTGGGAATCGTAATAGAACATCTTCAGCAGGCCCTTGTCCACTATCGTGTTCTTTCGCGTGACATTGCCCTCGCCGTCAAATGGA
>CAZJXZ010000160.1:0-6202 GCA_964549955.1 uncultured Eubacteriales bacterium | reverse complement strand
AAGAGTCATTTCAGCTCACAACAACTACTGGCTCTGGGGTTATGGTCGTGATGATATTGAGATCGCCATCCTCCTTGGAGGAAAAAAAGAGGATTACATCAGCGCTTTTAACCAGGTTGAACAAGCCGCAGTCATTCGCTGTGATTATTGCATGCCTTATGAGAATAACCTTCCGCTCTATGTCGGCAGAGGCCCAAAGGGGAAGATAAGCGAAATCTGGGGTTCGCTGAAAAATTTCGAGTGATGGGAACTATGAGGCCCAGGCTATTTTAAAAAAAAGTTGCCTGTCCTATTCTTTTCGAGCCACAAAAAATCACCTTCAGAATCACCCCTAGGGGTTATTGACCTCTCCTGAAGGATATGGAATAAAAGAGTCATATTAAAAAAGGGAATAGTTCTCTCTTCGCCTTGGAGAAGTGAGGGCTTAAAAATTTAAAAAAGGAGGAAATAAAAGAATGAAACGAACCGAAAAGCTTTTAGTGCTTGGCGTTCTTGTCATGTTCTTAGCTGTCGGTCTGCAGGCCACAGACTCCAGGAAGGCGGTGCTGACCGGAACAACCTATCACGAATTCACCCCGATTGGAATGTTGATTACCTCAGTGGATGCTCTGCTCAACCCGATCTTTATGTTGGACTACAGCGATTTTTTAAACATTGACTATGACAACGCCACAAGAACCTACAGCGGCTTTGGCTTCTTCAAGATGAAATCTCTTGGCCTGCCGGGAGTGCTCGGTGTCCAGATTGGCAAGCGCTATGGGAGCTCCCGGACCGGCATCTGGTTCGATGCAGGCCAGGATATCAACAGCTTGAATGGCTTGGTGGCACCGCTTTGCGGTCAAGATAATGTCGGAGTCGACGGCACGGATGTGACCAACTTGATCGGTGTCAGATCCTACGGCATTTTTTATGCTCTGCCCATCGGCAAAGAGCTGAGAGCCGGCTTCGGTTTTGATTATGTCGGCCGAGGAGTCTCTGGCAAGCGAATCAACGACCCCCAGTCTGTTTCCATTTTTAGAGATGATATCTTTAAAAAGCGCATTTCGGATTTAATGTTTCGGGCTGGTGTCGGGACTGTGTTGAGGGAAAAGATAGACCTGGCCTTAGACATCGGATTCGGTATGCCCAAATATATCTATGAATATACAGCTGCTGCGGGCTCAACAGCGGACAACGAGAAAGCATCCTTTTCTGGTTCGGACCTTGATCTTAACCTGAGGGTGGCCATAAAGATGGGGGACAATGCCAGTCTGGTCGGCAATCTAAGTTATTATAATTTTGGAGGTTCTCTGAACATCGACCCCGACCTTGTAACGCTTGCGGACGGCACAACCTATAAGCGAGCCCAGAGCATCTTCAGATTGCTCGCCGGACCCCTGTTTCATGGAGAAAGCTATGATGTCGGCATCCAGATTGGTGTCATGAATGAAAGCACGACAATCGAGACCACAATCGAGACGCCCGGCACAGACACGGCAAAATCTAATCCAACATATTTCAATATCCCGATGCTAAGAATCATGGCTGAGAAACAACTGGCGAAATGGTTCACTATGCGCGCTTCAGTTGCTTACCGAACCTATACGCGAAAGATATTGACTAATACTACCACCGACCCGCTCACTGAAGATTGGGAGGCAGTTAGCACCAGGGCTACTTCCGTTTTGACTCCTGCCTTCGGCTTCACGATTGACATGAAGAACGGATTTATCATTGATGCCTTTATCAATGACGTCATTTTCCTCAATGCGCCCTATATTGTTACAGGAGTAAACTCAGGAAGCCTCAACGTTGGAGTTAGCATCGGTTTGAAACTTTAAGTTCTAATGGAGATGTAATACTTAATTATTAACGATTCATCAGGGAATTAAGCTCGAAAGAGAGAAAAACAAAAATATTATTGTTAGAAAAAAATCCAGGGCCTTAGATATATTATCGGCTTATTTCTTTGGAGGGAAGTAATAATCAATCGCCGCTTCGATATACTTTTCATAAGCGACGATCAGCTCTATTTTTAGCGGAGTGTACTTGCTAATCTCCGAGACCAGGTCAGGATTCTGCGGTTGGGAAGTGGCGACAACAAGAATGTCTCCCATCTTTCTCTCAACAGGAATGACCTTTAATCTTCTGACCACTTCTTCTGGCAAGTAGGTCGCGATTCCCCATTGAATCTTCGCCGTGGATAAATCTATCCAAGAAGTATGGAACTGAGAAGCCAAAGCCACACAAATATCGTTGGGTGTGACATACTTGAGGTCCACCAAAACCTGCCCCAGCCTTTTTTCCCTGTTTCCCTTTTGGAGTTCAAGAGCATGCTTGAGTTGTTCAGGCGAAATGTATCCTGCTTCGATCAGGACTTCTCCCAAAAACTTTAGTTCCTCTTTTTGTCTATCCAGGGATTCATTAAGTTGTGTTTCGTTAATTATCCCCTTCTCTATCAAGATATCGCCTAATTTTTTCTCCCTCTTCTCTTTCTGGACATCCAGAGCTTCATGCAGGTTTTCTGTAGTGATTTTTTCCTGGTCGGTCAAAATTTTTCCAAGAAGCCTTTTTTGGTCGACATTTTTCACTGCCTGAGCATTGATATAAATTCGCTCGCTTATGTCAGCCGGGTTTAAAGGAACCAGATAAAATCCCTTTTCTTCCGGGTGATATTTTTTGATGGCGGTGCCGTGCATGACCTCGCCATCCTTGAATTCAACCATCAGCTTGAAAGCCACGCTGCTGGCGAAAGTGGATTGGTCAATCGTTTCTTTATGCATCTGGGATTCGCTCACGCCCTCTTCTTTTAGAAAATAAATTGCCTTGACAGAATTCAAGCTGACAGTTTGAGTTTTTGTCAGTCCTTCTTCACTTGTGATTTGCAGGGAAAAGGTTGGCTTTTGGATGTTAAAAAATAATACGACCCCCTTTTTCTCCTCCCCGGATAAAAACTTAACAATGACTTTTCTCATTTTTTATCCCCCTGCGAAATTTTTCTCAGAGCCTCCTTCAATGAGTTTTCATGACTTACCCGGCCATCGTCCTGAACGATGGATTTCTATATGTTCCTCCTCAAATTATTTTTAATTGCTCCCTTTTTTCTATTTTTAATTCTTTCCGCTTATATTTGAAAATAATATTATCAAAAGAAAAAGATGACGTCAATTGCAGATTAAATTTCTGTCTTAAAATTAAGGGAAATAGAGAAATTAAGGGGACACAACACTTAATTAATTTTGAATCAAGGAAACTCAATTAGAGAAATTAATTAAAGGGATACACCACCAAATTGAAGAGGTTAAGTGTGTTTTATTTTCCTATTTCACTCTGGAGAGCAACTGGCTTATTTTGCTGGCAACAGGGCTTGCGCCCTGGTCATAGTTGGAAAGAACAGCAACGATGTATCTCCTATCCAAGTAAATATCGAGCCTGGAGTTGATGCCGTCAAAACCGCCGCTATGGCCGACAACTTTGCCGTTTGCCCCTTCCTGGATGCCAAAACCGTATCCATAGCCTTCGCCTGAATAATCTTTCCACATCGCCTGCAGAGATTCCTTGGAGACGAGCTTCCCTGCCAGCAGGGCCAGAGCGAAGCGGTGCAGGTCGCCGACAGTTGAGAATCCGCCGCCAGCAGGCCCGCCTTTGATAACATGCTTGAAGAGGTTGTTCTGCCAGCCGTAGGGGCTTTTCCAATCAGGGCTGTAGCCAATCGCCAGGTTTTCCACTGGATAGTCCATCTCGTAGCTGTCAGAGTTATTCATTCCGGCAGGCTCATAGATGTTTTTGCGGATATAGTCGAAATAACTTGCTCCTGTCACGCTTTCGATCACTACACCCAGGAGCAGCATCCCAGTGTTGCTGTACCTGTATCGTTTTCCGGGCTCGAAGGCGAGCTTCTCCCCGTTTACCAGCGGCTTGAAATCCGTCACATTCCGGAAAAGCTCTCGCGAACCCTTCTGGTAAGTCTCGTTAAAATAGCTTCCAAGTCCAGAGGTATGGGTCAGCAGATGTTGGATGGTGATTTTTGAAGTCATATCTTGGGGAAGCCAGGTTTCGTCCACATACTTGCTGATCGGGTCATCATAAGAGAGCTTGCCTTTCTCCACAAGCTGGACGATGGACGTGGCTGTGAACATCTTGTTCATCGACCCCAGGTTGAATTTTGTGTCGATATTATTGGGCACGTGAAAGCTTTTGCTCGCCTCTCCGCAGGCATGAGTCATAAGGACTTTATCCCCTTTGGCGATGAGCAGAGTCCCAGAGAAAACATCTCCCTTGCAGAGCCTCTGCATCAGCTCCTTTATCTCCTCTAGGAACTGCGCTTGGCTGATATCAGGCTCCTTTACGTCTGTCGGAGTTCGAGCGGTATTGAAGCCAAGCCCGGCAACGAGATAATTCTCAGAGCCGTCAAACCTGACAGTGAAAGCTTGCCAGCTTTCAAAATTGCGGTCCTTGAGGATGACAACAGTCTCGCCTTTCCGCTCTGGGACATAGCTGCGGATGCTGTGGAAATCGACTCCGCCTGTCTGGCGCCGGACACCGAGAAAGACCTGGATATGCCTGTCCAGCGGAGCAAAACTGCGGAATTTTTCCGTGCATTCTTCCTCGATAAAGCGGCGTATGCGATCTGGATTGTTCGAGTTCAGGGTGTCGATGATGGATTGAATCCGCTCGCCGGCCTTGCCCTTGGGCATGAGCGGCTGGTCATGATAGCTAATCTCACCCGGCTGCTGGGCAAATAAAGATGCAAAGGAAAATAAAAAGATAAAGACAACAAGCAAGCTTTTTCGCAGCATAGAATGTCCTCCTTTTTTATTCGCTCTGGAAAGAAAAAAATGTCTGTATATATAGAAGCACATAGACTACTATTATTATTTATTACGGCAAATTGAAAAAAAAGTTGCACGCCTCATTTAAAGTGAAAATAAAGACAGAGATTTATGACTTTTAGCCAGCAATATTATTATAATATTATGATATTTTCAAAAGGCATTCCGATAATACTTTGTTTTAAAGAAGAGTGACTCATCTTGAATCAAATTGTTTGGAGGACAGAAGCAAGCTATGAAAAAGCTAAAAACAAATTCTAAAGCCCAAAAACGCAAAAATACTGAGCATTTGAAGGCATTCATCAAAAAATCGGGCGTCGATATTGTGGGGATTGCTGATATGAAAAAGCTTTCCAATCTCCGCCTGGGAATCCCAATGAGCATTTCTTATTTAATTTCGAAATTTCCTTATGCCATTGTCCTTGGCGCTCAGCTTGGGAAATTAGGAAAAAAGGCTAAAGGTGATGATGTGGCGCTTTTCCTGGAAAAAGTTGCCCTTGACCTCTGGGATTATCTCGATCAGCAAGGATATCATGCCTTGACCATTCACACCGACGACGAGTTCGACCCAGTCCAGCGCCTTGGCCTCATGTCCTTAAAAGCCCTGGCCAGGATGGCTGGCCTTGGCTGGCAGGGTCGCTCTCTGCTCATCGTCTCTCCCGAATACGGGCCGCTTCACCGCCTGATTGCCGTTCTGACTGATATGCCGCTCATTGCCGATGACCCTCTTCCCAACCATTGCGGAGATTGCTCTCTCTGTGTTGATTATTGCCCGCCGAAGTCGCTGAGTTTAATCCTCTTTGATGACCGCCCCGAGAGCCGCGAGCAAGTCCTCGATATCGTCACTTGCAGGGGGGACGAAGCCTGTATGATTTGTCTGAAGGTCTGCCCTTGGGCCAAGAAGTGAAAATTTCTTTTATCCATGCTTTATTTGGAAAGCATCTTTTTTCCGTGGTGAAAAGCGTCATTATGGATCAAGCTGCGTGCTTTCGAACCACTCTGTCTGAGCTGGGTTGACTTTATATTTTCCCTGTGCAATCGTAATTAAAACAAAACTGAAGGATGAGATTGGCCTTTGAAGATGCGCGGATGGACTAAAGCAATCACTCTCTTCAGTATCTTTTACGTCCTGATACTTATTTATCCGCACGCTGTCCCGGCCCTAAACCCTGCCAAAAACCTCAATGAATATCTGCTCAGGGCATGGACGGTTGAGTCTGGCCTTCCGCAGAACACGATCAATGCCTTGTTACAGAGTCATGAAGGCTATATCTGGATGGGAACTTCAGCAGGACTTGTCCGTTTTGACGGTGTTCGCTTCAAAGTCTTTTCAAGGTGGAATACTCCTGCCTTGAAGAATGACAGAATCCTCGCCCTCTATGAGGATAGAA
>CAZJXZ010000159.1:0-6244 GCA_964549955.1 uncultured Eubacteriales bacterium | reverse complement strand
GAGCCGGCGATCTGGCCAATATCAGAGATTTAAAGGGGAATGTTCATTCCAAAGACGTTGAAATCAAGGCGATATCTAGGTCGGGTACGAGGAACATCAAATTTTATATGAAGAGATACGAACTCAGAGACGAAACATTGAATTTACCTTTCCGCGGGAGATGGATCATCATCAAGATTGAGCCTCTTAGCTGATATTGACTCTCTTGCTTCTTTCCATTATAAATACGCTTTTATTCTGACCGGGCCGTTAGCTCAGAGGGAGAGCACCGGCCTTTTAAGCCGGGAGTCGCTGGTTCGAGTCCAGCACGGCTCACCATTCCTTCAGCGCCCCTGTCGTCTAGCCAGGACTAGGACATCGCCCTTTCAAGGCGGCAACACGGGTTCAAATCCCGTCGGGGGCGCGCTTCCTTTGAAAGACCATTCAATCTGATTTTCCTTGAGGCCGTTCAATAAACCTTGTAAAAATTGTAGAAGGCTGAGACTTCTTGCTCCAAGTTCGAGAATTCTATGAGATGCTTCTTGCAGCCTCTTCGTGAACAGATCTGAACTTCTCCTCCATTCATCAGTTCAAAAGAAGTCATCGGCGCCTGGCATTTGTCACAGAGGGTTTTGACCATAAGAGAAGAACGGCAGTGGGGGCAGAAGAAAAGGACAATTTCGTCCAAAGGGACATGGATTTCAGAATTGATTGTGTAGCTTCCATAGATAGAGCTCAAGCGCAAGATTCCCTGTTTGTCGCGGTGGTGAATGACGACTTTGATGCTCGGATAGTCATCGATCAGCGCTTCCTCATCCATTAAACTTCTTTGGCAATAAGGGCATTTCACATTGACTTGGAGTTTATCCATTTTTCACCTCCTTTGCCCATTTTTTTCTTAGTAGGCTGCAATTTTTTTCGATAAGACTTTTAGCTCAACGGCTTCGATTTTTCGGTAAACCTCGCTGAACGACAAGAGTCTGTTGTGGACAGTAAGAAGGCGCTTTAGCGGGATGTTGAAGAGTCTTTCATTTTCCTCTAGATAGGGTAGAACGAGCTTCCAATCCTTTTCGCTTGTCTTTGAAAACCTTCCTCCGTTGAGCTGACAGCGTTCAACTTTGAAGAATGGGTCTCTGATGTAGATGGCTCCTCCTGTGGCGAGCGAAAAAAGGTTTCCTCCAGGGTAGGGAGTCTCTGATTCAACAACCTCCCCTTTTTCGTTGAATCTGATTCCATTGAGGATGACAAATCCTCCGCCTTCCAGTGGATTCCCAGCCATAAAAGATTCAGCCAAGTAGTCAAGACATGTTCCGTTGATGACCACCCGCGGTGAGCCAACAGCGTTGATCAAGGGTCGTCCAGCAGCGTTGCCCAGAAGATAGACTTCGCCGCCTTTCGCTCCGTACATGAAGGTCTGGCCGACATCACCGTAGACGACAAGCTTTCCGCTTTTCATGATCTGGGCCGTCTGGTCCTGGGCGCTCTCGTGGACGAAAATTTCTGCTCCGTCAAGACCCGAGCCTAGATAATCGCCTGAGCTTCCGTAAACATCGATCCGGACTCCACAAGACTCTGGCCCCAGACCGCAGCCGCAGAACCTCTGCCCTCTCCAGTTGAAGGTGATGAGATTCCTCCAGCCAATCTCAACAGCCTTGGCCATAAACCTGGAGATGGAATCGCACCCTTCAGAAGGGAATCTTAGGCAGTTGATAACCAGGACTTCCTGCCTGCTCCTGGGAGGAAGCAATTTGTCTTTTCTCTCCCATTCTATGAGATGGAGGAGCTTCCCTGCCTCTTGGCGCTCAGGCAAGGAAAGGAACAGCTCATAGAGAAATCTCTCAGCCGAGGAACGGATGTAAGCTCTCTCTCTTGCCGGAATTCTCCATCTTTGGTCGATGATTTTGGTATATTCTTTGATTTTTTCTGAAAAGCATCTCTCATCAGTTTCTCCGGCTTCGACCCGCAGAGAAGGGCAATCCTTCTCTTTGTAGGCTGAGATTATCCTTCCAAATTTATCGCTCACAGTTAAATGGTTGTCTTTGACGGTAAAAATGAACGCTCCTCCATCGGTGTGGCTGCCGCCTCTTGCATTCCAATAAAGGTCGGCATAGGGCAAGAATCTGGAGTCTTCTTGATGCAGGCTGCGCAAGACAGCGTCGATGGCTTGTTTCTCGCTGGCCACAAGGGCGATGGCTGCGCTGTTTTCCTGGAGAGCAAAGACCTGCGGCCTGAGCATCGACGTGTCTGTGATTCCAAGAAGCTCGAAGCTGCGCTGGCCGACATTCGTTCTTCCGATGATAAAAAACCAAGGCCCGTCAGGAGAGCTGTGGATATGGGAAGCCTGTATGGCCCTGTAGAGCTTCTTTTTTGCTTCGGGAAGAAGGTCGAAGTCTCTTTCTGTAGTCGGCGCCAAAGCTTCGATGATGGACTCCAGAGGATAGTCATAGACTCTGTTCAGCAGGTCAAAGAGGAGAGCCGAGACTTCAGTGTCGGTCAGGAAAAGGGGATAGATATTTCTCTGCTTGAGGTATTCAGTCATGGAATAATAGTTGGCAAAATCGCCGTTGTGGACAAGAGCTTCGTCCATGCCCACAAAAGGATGAGCTCCTCCTGGATGCCAGACTTTTCCTTTGGTCGGATATCTTTGATGGCCGATCCAGATATGGGCCTTTAAGTTTTCCAGTTGATAATATTTCATCGCCTGTTCACCATAGCCCACGATTTTGACAATGATCATGTTTCGGCCGTGGGAGAGGACAAATGCCCTTTTCTCGCCAAGAGAGGTGTAGAACTTCTTGTTCAGGCGATAAGTGTTCTGGTAGATGAACTCATCCTCAACCTTGCTCGGCTTGAAATTCTGCAGGCTGTTGCCCTCGATAAACTGCTCAAGGCTCTTGTCTTTGACTCGGCAGAAATAACGGTGAACCTCTGGAGGCTGGATTTCAAGGCCGGCGATGCTCCTGAAGTCTCCGACAGTCGGAAGCTGGTGGGCGTGGTGAACATTAAGAGGCGAGAAGATGAACTCGTTCTCAACCTCTGTTCGTACGCTGGGGTCGAGATAGGCCAGTTGAAGGAGATAGTCTTCCTCGAGTATCTTTTGACTGACTCCAAGTTGGGCTGAGTCAAGCCCAAAAGCCGCCAAGCCTCCGCCTTTGCTGTTCCCTCTGTTGTGCATCTGGACAAGAGCCGGCATGAGCTGCTTTCCTCGAACTTTCTCGCTGCAGGCCAGGCCGACTACCCCGCACCCGCCCTCTGTTTCGACTTTTCGGAAGTCGCGGCCAGGAGGGGTAAGCTTTTTCCTCGATTCAATCAAACGGATGATGTCATTTTTTCCCATCGATAGACCTCAAAAGGTCTGTTCGACCTCTTAGTTCATTGATGCTCTTAAGCCCTAACTGGTAAAGTAGAATTCGTAGCTGCTTCTGCCAGGCGGCATAAAGGTTGATGATTCTTTGAGCAGCCCAGTCAGGGCTGATTTGCTTTTCGAGCTCCGCGTCAGTGGTGGCAATGCCTCGGGGACAGCCTCTTCCGCTCTCGCAGTTTCCGCAGCGGACACAGCCCAGGGCAATCAGTTCTGCTGTTCCGATTACAGCGCCGTCAGCTCCGAGTGCGATGGATTTGGCTATGTCAAGGGCGGTGCGAATTCCTCCGCTGGCCATGAGCACGATTTCATCGCGAACTCCCTCTTCAAGCAGAAACTTGTGAACCTTGGTGATGGCATATTCGATGGGCATGGCAATATTCTTCTTGGCAATCTCGGGTGCAGCTCCTGTTCCTCCGTAGCCTCCATCGAGATGAATGATGTTGGCTCCGGCGTAGTAGCTTCCCACAGCGACCATATCCACATCAGAAGGAGTCGAAACCTTGACTGAAATCAGAGCTTCAGGGTTTATGACCTTCACCCAATCAATATGCTTCTTATGGTCTTCTACAGAATAGACGCTGTGGAAAGGGAAGGGAGAGAAGAGAGAGGTTCCGCAGACAGCCTCTCTCATGGCTGCGACTTCAGGAGTGTTTTTGTCTGCTAACAGATGCCCTCCCAGACCTGGTTTTGCGCCCTGAGCATACTTGAATTCGACGATCAGAGCTTTTCTTATCGTCTCCTCGCTGACTCCGAACAGCCCTGTGGCAATCTGGGTGATGACAGACCTCCTATGAGGAATGAGCTCCGCAGGATAACCGCCTTCTCCTGTCGAAGTGAATGTTGACCAGGCCTCTGCGGCCATGGCCCGAGCCAGCATCACTGCCAGGCTTATAGAGCCAAAAGACATGCCGGCTCCGTACCAGGGCAGAGGGATTTTTATTTTTTTGCCTTGCCGCCGCCGGTTCAAGCCGATGGAGGTGTCGATCCTATCGATTTCCGCCGTTGAGGAGCATTTCGAGTTTTTAACCGAAAAATCAAAATTATCAAACCCGCCGCCTGAGTTGCCAGTTCTAAACTCAAGCTTGCTGGCTGGAATCTCACCCGTTTCAGCCTGTTCCCAGGTGGCGATGATAAGCTCCGGGGTCCAGCGGAAATCTCCAAGAGTTTTCCACTGCGGGTCTGTCTCAATTTCTATAGCCTGGACAGGGCATTTTTCTGTGCAGAAGAAAGGCCCTTGCTGGCAGTCAGGACCCAGGCACCTGGCAGGGCTTGCCGCAGAGACATAATTGAAGCCGTCCTTCCTTTCAAAGACGCCTGCCGGGCACAGTTCGGCGCAGAGTCCGCAGTGAAAGCACTCTTCGTCAAGAGAGACTCTGAATTTTCCGATGGGGCTGAGAAATCTTGATCCAGCCCTTCTCGTCTCAACGTTGTTCATCTTCGCCGCCCGACATCATTAAATATGAATTCAAAGGATTCTCGCTCGATTTCGTCGTAGAACATGGCCCTTCCCTTCTCGCCGCGAAGCCTTCTTATGTCTCTCATTCCCATGGCGCTCAGGACTTCGAGCAACTGGTCCCTCCAGGCACAGGCCAAGTTGACTATCCGCTTACGGGCAAGCTCTGGGTCGAGCTTTCCAAGCTCTGCCGGACAGGACTCTGCTCGACAATCTTCGCAGACTCGACAGCCCAAGGCCACGAGCAGGGCAAGGTCCAAAACAACGGCATCCGCGCCGCAGACGATTAGCTTCGGGACATGCTCGGCGGCCGCAATTCCTCCCTTGCCGATTATGGTTATTTCATCCCGGAATGCCCTTTTCACGAAATCAAGATGGAGCTTTCTTATCGAATCAGCGATGAAGACATTGCCTTCCGGACTCAGGCCGTGGTTATCAGCCTGGAGATTCAGGACATCGGCCTTTTTCTCTTGGAATAGGTTTAAAATTTCTTCCGAGGGCAAAGGATGTCTCAATGCGAGCGAGAGCAGAGCTCGAGGATTCTCTTTCCTCAATTCGGCAAGAGCCTGTTCGAGTTCTGCCATTGGAAATTTTCGAGGCAGGATGACTTCAATAAAATTAACCTCTTTCCATGGGCTTCGATCCCTGAAGGCCATATCCTCCAGCGGAATTCTGAGGGCTATTGTTTCCAGGTAAGGTTCTAGCTCCTTGAAGTAGCTGCTGATGTCGAGCAAGGCGAGAGTCCTGAGCTCGCTCGAAGCTCTGATAACTGCCGCGACCAGATTTTTTGAGTGAAGCCTCAACCGCTCTGTATCCAGCAGCATGGGAATTTGTATTTGGATCAGGTTGGTAAGGCTGATTCTTTCAAAATCAGCGATCCAGGCCGGCTTCCTTCCCAGGTCGACCGCGGTGGCGATATATTCCCTGCCGTGAATTCCATCCCTTGTCGGCCGGACGATCTCTGACATATCTGTCCAGATCAGGTCGAAGCCAGAGCCTTTGAATGGGCCACGGAAGCCTGCGCCATAGACAGGGATTTTACCTTCCTCGGCTTCGCTCCAGATGGTATGGATCATCTCCGGCCTCCAGTAGCTGTTTCCTAGATTTTCCGACTTTTCGTCCTTAACCATTTTGAGGGCTTGCTGAGGGCAGTTCTGGATGCAGGAGAAACAGTTTTTGCAGAGATGGCTGGCTGGTTCAGCCATTCTTCGAGGGTCAGCCGCATCCCGCTCATGGACATCGTAGATGCAGAGGGCTTGGCATCGGCCGCAGTTTAGACATTTTTCATCACGGATGATTTTGAATTTTCCCACCCTGGTCGAAGAGAGCATCGCCGGGGATGTTTCAATCTGAAATCTTCTATACATTCGAGACGTCCTTAATAAGATGATTGGAAGAGAAGCTCAAGGAATCCAAGAGCTCGGCGCAGGCAGGGTCAGAGTCGATGC
>CAZJXZ010000158.1:0-6250 GCA_964549955.1 uncultured Eubacteriales bacterium | reverse complement strand
TATCCGGCGAGTAGGCAATGGCTCTGGCTAGGGCAACTCTCTTTCTCATCCCTCCACTGAGCTGATAAGGCATGAGGTTTTCCACTCCGCTTAATCCAACCTTGGCCAGATTCTCCTTCACCAATTCTTTTATTTTTTCTGGCGAAAAATGACCGTATCTTTCCAGTCCGAAGCTCACGTTTTGGCCGACCGTCATCGAGTCAAAAAGCGCTGTGCCTTGAAAAAGCATCCCGAATCTGCGGGTGATCTTGCGCAGCTCCTCATCCTTGAGCGCGGTGATTTCAACGCCATCGATGAAGACCTTTCCCCGGTCAGGTTTGAGCAAGCCGATGACATGCTTGATCAGCACACTCTTGCCCGACCCGCTCTGGCCGATGACAACCATGGTCTCTCCCAGCTTAACTTGAAGATTGACACCTTGAAGGACTTTCTTCTGGCCAAAGGCCTTGTGCAGGTCTACGATCTGAATCATAGCGCCAAACTCGCCGGAAGTGCTTTGCTGAGAAAAAAGTTCACAATCACGATGCTGATGCTGGCTATGACCACTGTCCTGGTCGTAGCTCGGCCCACTCCCTCGGCTCCGCCTTCTGCTCTCAGCCCCTGCCAGCAGCCGATTAGGCCGATAATCAATCCAAAGACAGCAGCCTTGAGAAGCCCGCTGACCACATCCCACATTTCAATATAGAGTAGAGTGTTTCTGACATAAAGAATCCGGTTCACGCCCATCAAGTAGACATTGTAGAAAAAGCCGCCGGCAATGCCGATGAGGTCGCCGTAGAGGGTCAGGCAAGGAAGCATGATCAAGGAAGCAAGAATGCGGGGGACGACAAGATAGCGGGTCGAGTCAGCTCCCAAAGTAAAGAGGGCATCGATCTGCTCTGTAATCTTCATCGTTCCTATTTCAGCGGCCATGGCCGAACCCACCCTTCCTGTGACCATCAAGCCAACCAGGATGGGGATAAATTCCTTGCAGAGCCCGAGCGAGATGATCGGTCCTCCGTAGGTCTCTGAGCCAGGGCCTATATACCTGTGAAAGCCGATGTATGTCTGGAGTCCAAAAACAAGGCCGCCAAAGGCTGCAGTCAAAGAGACGACCGGAAAAGACCTGACGCCTATTTCCTCGAGCTGCTGGATGAAAATCCTCTTCTCCCATGGCCTCTTGAAAAGATTCTTGAGAGTTTTGAACAGCAGCAGCCCGACCTCACCCAACTGCTCTATAAAAGAATTGAAATAATAAAGAGGAATTTTTGCTGGCTGGAACATTTTCAGGCTTTAGAAGGAATGAAATTCTTTATCCCAAAACAGGGCAAATGAATTCAAAAAGGCGAGCTCAATCTGTCCTGTCGGACCATTCCTTTGTTTAGCGACGTTTATCTTTGCGACTCCCTTTAGGTTGTGGTCGTCAGGCTTATAAAGTTCTGGACGGTAGATGAAAATCACCACGTCGGCATCCTGCTCGATGGCTCCTGATTCTCTCAGGTCCGACAGCTGAGGAATTGGCTCCCGGCGTCCTCTCTCCGGAGCGCGGCTGAGCTGGGATATCCCGACCACAGGAATCTTAATCTCCTTCGCCAATTCTTTTAGGGAGCGGGAGATATAAGACATCTCCTGGGTTCTATTCTCGAACTTTCCGCCTGTGCGCATAAGCTGGATATAATCGACAAAAAGAAGGTCAAGATTCTGTTCCATCTTAAGCCTTCGGGCCTTGGCCTTCATCTCCATGACTGTCAAGGCCGGAGTTTCATCGATGAATATCTTGGCTCGAGAAATAGCCTCGGCGCTAAGCTTGAGTTTCTCAAAATCTCTTTCCCCGATAAAGCCTGTCCTGACCTTCTTTATGTCTAACTGAGCCTCTGCGCAGAGCAGCCTGATCATGACCTGCTCCTTGGCCATCTCCAGTGTAAAAAAGCCTACAGTATAATCTGTTTTAATGCCTACATGTTGAGAGATATTCAAGCAAAGGGCTGTTTTTCCCATCGAAGGCCGGGCGGCAACGACTATGAATTCAGAGTTGTGCAATCCTGAGGTCAGCTGATCCAGGTCACGAAATCCAGTGGGTATTCCTGTGACAGTCTCTTTCCGATCGTGCAGGGCTTTGATCATATCCATGGTCGGTGCTGTCAAAGCTCCGGCCGAGACAAATCCAGGCTTGACTCTCTGCTCGGCAACTTCAACGATGGCTGCCTGGGCTTCATCCAAAATCAAGTCTGCATCCTCTTTCTGCTCATAACTCGTGGAGATAATCTTGGCCGAAGAAAGAATGAGTTGCCTCAGAAGGGATTTTTCCTTGATGATCCGGGCATGGACTTCGATATTCAAGCTCTTGGGAACCCCATCCATCAAGGAGGAAAGATAAGAAGCACCTCCAATCTCCTCCAAGACCCCGGCCCTTTGAAGCTCATCGCTCAAGGTAAGAACATCCACTGGCAGCCCTCTATCGACGAGAGAGACAATCCTGTCGATGATTCTGCGGTTAGACTCTTTGTAGAAGTCTTCCGGAGAAATTATGGAAAGGACAACATTCAGATTTTTGTTGTTGACAAGGATCCCTCCCAGGACAGCCTTCTCCGCTTCAAGGCTGTGAGGCGGAACTTTTTTCAGAAAAAGCGATTCGAGGTCCACTTTTCCCTCAATCCTTATCGTTCTTCCTTCGCTTCCTTACTCTCTTCTTCCTTCTCTTCTTCTTTCAATACTTCTACTTTTATCTCTGCCTGCTCATCATAGTAGACTTTGACCGGCACAGTGTAGTTCCCCAGCCTCTTTATCGGCTCATCCAGAACAATCTTCTTCTTATCAATGTCAAAACCCAGCTCCTGCAGAGCATCCTTGATATCGGATGAACTCACCGAGCCAAAAATATGGTCCTTTTCCCCAGCTTTTTTCTTGAAGGTAAGGCTCGTCTGGTTCAGTTTCTGGATGAGCTCCTGATAGGATAACTTTTCCTTCTCTATCCTTTTCTTCAAGGCTTGCCTTTCAATCTCAACCATCTTTATATTAGACGAAGTCACCTCTATGGCTAATCTCTTAGGAATGAGATAATTCCTTCCGAATCCTGCGGCCACATCGATAATATCCCCCTTCCTCCCAAGATTCTCGACATCCTGTTTGAGTATAACTCTCATTATTCCTCCGCTCCGAGCCTGCTCATCCTAATCCTCTATGTAGGGAAGCAGGGCCAGATGCCTTGCTCTCTTGATGGCGATGGCCAGCTTCCGCTGGTGAAAAGCGCAGGTGCCGGAAACGCGTCGGGGTGAAATCTTGCCCCTCTCGAAGACATACCTCTTCAAGATATCGACGTTCTTGTAATCTATCTCCCTGACATTTCTCTGGCAAAAACGGCAGAATTTCTTTTTTGGCGGGAAATACCGCCGCAATGGACTTCTTTCTATCTTTTGTTCCCTGACCATTTTCAAATCTCCTCTTTGTCCGTTTCCTCAAGAGGCAAAGCCTCTTTGGCTGCCTCCCTGCCTTCAAGGCCTTCGCCTTCCAACTCTGCCTCGCCTTCTTCTGGAATCCGCTTTTTCTTCTTGCGCTTATTCTCTTTAACCTCTTTTCTGACAGTCATAAAGCGGAGAACGGCCTCTGTCTGCTTAAAGCGCCTTTCCAGCTCAAAGGAGACTTCCGGGTCTGCTTCATAAAGGAAGATCACATAAAAGGCTTCGTCAAACCTCTTGATGCGATAAGCCATTTTCCTCTTTCCCCATCTGTCTTCCTTTATCATCTTTCCCTTCTTTTGGGAAATGACATCTGCCATCTGGGTGATAAAATTTGCGGTTTCCTCTTCTGACAACTTGGGCGAGAGTAAAAAAGCTGTTTCGTATTGTTTCATTGGCACCTCCTTATGGATTCACAGCCTCTTCTTTTCTCAGAAGAAGCAAGGAGACCTCTGTCATGCTAGTTGAAAAAGGTCTTACCTCTTTGATTGTAGATATTCATCGCCTTCTCTGTTTCCCCGGCCAAATTGAGCTCGAGTGCTTCCTGGGCTTTCTTTAAACTCTCTCCGAGCTCAGCCTCTTCCGATTTGCGAAACCGAGAGAGCACATAATGCACAGCATTCTCACCGGCCGGTAAGGGACCTATTCCCACCCTAATCCTCGGAAATTCTTCGCTCTGAATCTCCTGGACAATCGATCTCATCCCTTTATGGTTTCCTGGCCCGCCTCTTTTCTTGATTCTAATCTCTCCTAAGGGAATGTCCAAGTCATCGTAAACAACGATCAGGTTTTCTGGCTTAATCCTCCTTCCCTCAAGTATCTGTTTCACAGCCAGACCGCTGCGGTTCATGTAGGTCAGAGGAATGGCCAAAAGGATATTCTCTTCATTCCTCTCAACCTCAGCAACTTTCGAGAAGAAAATCTTTTTTCTCAATTTAACATTCCAGGCTTTTGCCACTCTTCTGACCAGGGCCGAACCCACATTGTGTCTTGTTCCGGAGTACTGCCGGCCAGGATTGCCCAGTCCAACAACTGCCCACAACTCTTATTCCTTTTCCTTCTTTTCTTTTTCTTCTTCCTCTGCTTCCTCTCCGGGTTTCTCCTTCTTGATGACTTCAGGCTCTGTCGGCTCAGCAATAACCTCTTCCTCTGCCTCAACGACAACCTCTTCCTCCTTGGAAGGGGCCTCGATGAGGACTAATACCGTATCAGGATGGGTGGTCACCTTTACTCCTTCAGGAGCAGTTAAATCTCCCACCTTGAGAGACTGCCGGAGGTGAAGTTGGCTGATATCGACTTCAATGTGCTCGGGGATATTCTTGGGCAGGCATTCAATCTCCACTTCTCGAGTGATGAGGTCAACAAATCCTCCCTCAGCCTTGACCCCCACTGCCTCTCCGATTGTAATCACCGGAATAGAAACTCGAATGGCTTTATCCATGGCAATCTGAATAAGGTCAGCGTGAAGGATCTCATCGGTAACCGGATTCCGCTGCAGCTCTTTTATCATTGCGTCCTTGAGTTCGGAATCATAGCTAATTTGAAAGATCGTCCTTTCTCCCGATTCTAACTTTAAAATATTGAAGAGATCGCTCTTTTTTAATGTCAAAGGCACACTGCTCCTTCCGGCTTCATAGAAAACAGCCGGCATCTTCCCCTCTCTTCTCAGGCGACGGGACGCATTCTTGCCGAAAATTTCTCTCTTCTCCGCTTTAATCTTAAGACTCATCTTCCCTCCTCCTTAGGTGAACAGAGAGCTCACGGAATGTCCTATATGTATCCTCCGAATGGCCTCTCCAAAAAGAGCGGCAACAGAAAGGACAACAATCTTGGCTGATATTTTTGCTTTGTCATTCAGAGGGATAGTGTTGGTGACGATCAGCTTTTCCATCTCGGAATTTTCTATTTTCTCCACGGCTTGCCCTGATAAAATGGGATGGGTACACGCCGAAAAGACCCTCTTCGCTCCTTCTCTTCTTAAGGCCTCCACGCTCTTAACAAGCGTCCCTCCTGTATCGACCATATCATCCAGGATGACGACATCGCGATTCTTGACATTGCCGATGACATGAAGCACCTTGGCGATGTTCGGCGCCGGCCTTCTTTTATCGATAATGGCCAAATCAGCCTGCATCCTTTTGGCAAACCACCTGGCGCGGCCCACGCCCCCGGCATCAGGAGAGACAATGGATAGATCTCTCAAATCCAATCTCTTGACATAGTTGCCTAAGACGGGAGCAGCCATCAAATTATCAACAGGGATCGAGAAGAATCCTTGAATCTGTGGAGAATGGAGGTCCATGGTCAGAATCCTATCAGCGCCTGCAGCCTCAAGAAGGTCGGCAACAAGCCTGGCTGAGATGGGAACTCTGGGCTTGTCCTTCCAATCCTGGCGGGCATAGCAATAGTAGGGAATGACTGCTGTAATTCTTTGGGCAGAGGCCCGTTTAAAGGCATCGATCATCAAGAAAAGCTCCATCAGGTGAAAATTGGCATCATAAGAACCGGCCTGGATGACAAAAATATCTGCGCCGCGGACATTTTCATCGATATAAAAGTGAATCTCTCCATCGCTGAACCGCTCTAAAACACATTTCCCTAATTCTATTTTCAAGAAATCAGCAATTTCCTTGGCTAACCCCTGATTTGAAGAACCCGCAAAGACCTTCATAGCATGCTCTTCCTTCACCTCTTCTCCTCCAGTTCAATATTATTTAAACCAGTTCAATATTATTTAAAAATGCTATCTCCTTTCATCCCATTGCTGGGGCGGGAGGATTCGAACCTCCGGATGGCGGATCCAAAGTCCGCTGCCT
>CAZJXZ010000157.1:0-6252 GCA_964549955.1 uncultured Eubacteriales bacterium | reverse complement strand
CTTTCCACTTTTGTATAATCTATCTCTGGAAAGACGAGCTGATCCCTCAAGCCCAGCGTGTAATTGCCTGAGCCATCAAATGACTTGGGAGAAACTCCCTTGAAGTCACGGACACGGGGGAGGACAATGTTGACCAGGCGGTCAAAAAATTCATACATCCTTCTCCCGCGAAGAGTGACATAGCAGGCGATGGCATGGCCTTTTCGCAGCTTAAAGGCTGAAATGGATTTCTTAGCCCTTCCGACCATGGGCCATTGGCCGCAGAGGAGGCTAAGCTCCTTTTTTGCGTTATCCAAGAATTTGATGTTCTGGATGGCTTCTCCCACTCCCATGTTGATCACAATCTTCTCCAAGCGGGGAACAGCCATTTTATTCTTTATGGAGAATTCCTGCTGCAGGGCAGGAACAATCTCTTTTCGATACTTTTCTAAAAGACGGCTCATCTCGCTACCCTCATTTCTGTCTTTCCAGGTTCGCCTCGCATTTGCTGCAGACCCTGGCCTTGCTTCCATCTTGCTGGATTATCTTCTTTGCTCTCACGCCTTGGCCGCAATCCGGGCAATAGATCATCAAATTGGAGACGCTGATCGGGGCCTCTCTTTCCATGATTCCACCTTGAATATTTCGGCTTCGGTCAGGACGCATAAACTCTTTCAAAAAATTGACTTTCTCCACAACAGCCTTT
This sequence comes from uncultured Eubacteriales bacterium, assembly GCA_964549955.1. Lineage (GTDB taxonomy): Bacteria > Acidobacteriota > Aminicenantia > Aminicenantales > Aminicenantaceae > CAZGMN01. Next base: position 5,567 of record CAZJXZ010000157.1, on the reverse strand, counting down.
CTCTTTTCGGGAATGACCTGTAATATCTTTCCAGTCTTTCCCCTGTCTCTGCCTTTGATGACAATGACCACATCATTCTTCTTCAATAAGACCTTATTCATCTTCATTAAAGAACCTCCGGAGCGAGCGAAACGATCTTCATGAATTTCCTCTCCCTCAATTCTCTGGCCACAGGCCCAAAGACTCGAGTTCCAATCGGTTCTCCGGCACGGTCGATGAGCACAGCCGCATTATCATCAAAGCGGATGTATGAGCCGTCCTTGCGCCGAATCTCCTTCTTTGTCCTGACGACAACCGCCCGAACCACCTTTCCCTTCTCGATCTTGCTCTCAGGGTCGGCTTCCTTGACTGTCCCGGAAATGATATCTCCGATGGCCACAGTTCTCCCCACTCCTCCGCCAACAGGATTGATGCAGAGAATTCTTCGCGCACCTGAATTGTCAGCAACTTTGAGCCTGGTGTAGGATTGAATCATTCTTTCCTTCCCTCAGTCTCCTTTTCAGCTTCGCTCTTTGCCAAGCCAACAATCTCCACCACCCGCCATCTCTTTCTCTTGCTGAGAGGCCTGGTTTCGATGATTCTGACCACATCTCCAATCTTGCACTTTTCATACTCATCATGAGCGAGAAACTTTTTTCTCTTTTTGACGACCTTCTTGTACAAGGGGTGGCTGACGGTTCGTTCGACTAATACGCTGACTGTCTTGCGCGCTTTATTATTGATGACGACCCCGACTTTTGTGGTTTTCCTCGGTAAGGTTTGCATTTCCTACTTCTTCCCTTCTTTATTCTCTTTCAACAGAGTTTTTATCCTGGCGATATCTTTCTTGATCAGTTTGAGTTTCATGGCGTTTTCCAACTGCCCGGTGGCATGCTGGAATTTCAGCTTAAAAAGCTGATCCTTCAACTCCTCTTCTTTCCTGGCCAATTCTTCCTCGGAAAGCTCTCTCAGTTCTCTGGCTTTCATCTCAATTGCCTGCCTTCTCTCGAGATAAACCTAGTCCTAATCGGGAGCTTATGAGCGGCCAGCCTCAAGGCCTCTCTCGCTATTTCTTCAGAAATGCCCTCGATCTCGAACAAGACCTTCCCTGGCCTGACCACATCCACCCAAAACTCCGGGTCTCCTTTGCCCTTGCCCATCCTCGTCTCTGCTGGCTTTTTAGTAACAGGCTTCCAGGGAAAAGTCCTGATCCAGAGCTTTCCCCTTCTCTTCATGTTACGCGTTATGGCGATCCTGCCAGCTTCAATCTGACGGGCAGTCAGCCAGCAGGGTTCCAGGGCCTGAAGGCCAAATTCTCCAAAAGTGAGGTCAACGCCTCGACAGGGTTTTCCCTTCATCCTTCTTCTCTGCTGTTTTCTGTACTTGACTTTCTTCGGCATCAACATCGTCAAATCTCCTCGACCTCAACTGATTGAGAACTGACTTTCGGCTTATCGATATCAGTCCTGTAAATCCAGGTCTTTATTCCAATTTGACCATAGGTGGTGAAAGCCTCAGTAAAACCATAATCGATGTCTGCTCTCAAGGTCTGAAGAGGCAACTGACCCCTCAAATACCATTCAGAGCGGGCTATCTCCACTCCTCCCAGCCGGCCTGAACACATGACCTTGATCCCTTTCGCTCCCATCTTCAAGGCCATCTCCACGGCTCTCCTCATCGCTCTCCGGTAAGCGATTCTTTTCTCCAGCTGAACAGCGATGCCTTCGGCCACGAGCAGGGCGTTGAGCTCGGGTTTATCCACTTCGCGGATATCAATATAAGCTTCTTTCTGAACAATTTCTTGGAGAACAGCCTTGAGATTTTCTATCTCTTTTCCGCCGCGTCCGATGACAATACCCGGGCGGGCAGTGTGGATGATGACTCTCACCTTCGGGCCAACTCGCTCGACATCGACTTCCGCTATTCCGGCGTGATAATATCTCTCCTTGATCATCTTCTTCATCTTTAAATCTTCATGGACCAGGCGAGAATATTCCGTCCCTTTTGAAAACCAGCGTGAACTCCACATTTTATTGAAGCCCAACCTAAAACCGTGAGGATGTGTTTTCTGTCCCACTCTTATCTCCCTTTTCTTTCTTCTAAAAAGATATGGACGTGACTCATCCTTTTCAAAATACGATAGGCTCTGCCCATAGGTGCCGGCCTGAACCTCTTCGTCTCAGGGCCCTGATTGATGAAGACCTTTGAAATATAAAGGTTGTCGACATCGATGTTGGGAACTTTCTGTTGAGCATTGGCAATCGCCGAGCGCAGGACCTTTTCGATGATGGCGCTGGCCTTCTTCTTCTTGGAGAAGCGAAGAATGGTCAAAGCCTCGCCAACGTATCTGTCCCTGATCAAGTCTGCCACCAGCCTGCACTTTTGGGGTGCAATCTTCATGTATTTACCGATGGCTCGAAATGTTGCAGCTTGTTCGTCCACTTTACTTCTTAATCCTTATCGTTCTTGCCGTTTTTGTCGTATGGCCTTTAAAAGTTCTTGTTGGGGAAAATTCTCCTAACTTATGCCCAACCATGTTTTCATTGATGAAAACTGGAATGAATTTCCTTCCATTATGAACAGCAATGGTCATGCCCACCATGTCGGGAATTATCGTCGAGCGGCGGGACCAGGTTTTGATGACCTTCTTTTTTTCTCCTTGAGCCATCAGGGCGCGAATCTTCTTCAAAAGTTTCTGGTCGATGAAGGGACCCTTACTTAAAGACCTGCCCATGGTTACTTACTCCTTCTTCTGATAATAAAGCGTTGTGTTCTTTTGTTCTTTCTTGTCCTGTATCCCTTTGTCGGCACCCCGGTCGGGCTGACAGGGTGTCGTCCGCCCTTCGTTCTTCCTTCTCCACCGCCATGAGGATGGTCGATAGGATTCATGGCTGTTCCCCGAACAGTGGGCCTTATTCCCAGCCAGCGGGTTCGGCCTGCTTTTCCGATGGAGATATTCTGATGGTCAAGATTGCCGATCTGGCCGATAGTCGCTCGACAATCCAGATGAACCATCCTGATTTCCGAGGAGGGGAGGCGAATCTGAGCATAATCTCCTTCTTTGGCTAAAATCTGAGCACCCGCCCCTGCAGACCTCGCCATCTGCGCTCCTTTGTTTTTTCTCATTTCGATGTTATGGATGATCGTCCCCAGCGGTATGAACCTCAGCGGCATGGCATTGCCCGCGAGGATATCAATCTGCTTATCCGAAGAGAGAATGCTTTGGCCGACCCGCAGCTCCAAAGGAGTGAGAATATATCGCCTCTCTCCGTCATTGTATCTGATGAGAGAGACGAAAGCCGAGCGGTTAGGGTCATACTCAATGGTCTCAACGATGCCCGGAATATCAATCTTGTCGCGCTTGAAATCGATGATGCGGTAGAGCCTCTTGTGCCCCCCTCCATGATGGCGAACAGAGATACGTCCTCTACTGTTTCTGCCTGCTGTTTTGGAGAAAGAGCGGAGGAGTGGCTTGAAAGGATGCCGTGTGGTCAACTCCTCATAGGTGAGCCCGGTTCTCTGTCTCAAGCCCGAGGTAGCTGGTTTATAAGCTTTTATCGCCATTTTAGACAGCCTCGAAATATTCAATCATTTTTTCGCCTTCTTTAAGTTTGACAAAGGCCTTTTTCCAGTCCTTTCTCCTGCCTTGGCTGCGGCCCAGCCTGCGCTTCTTTCCCTTTTTGTTCTGGACCCAGACTTTTTCCACCTTCACCCGAAAGAGCTGCTCGACAGCTTTCTTTATCTCTCTCTTATTCGCTCTCGGGTCAACTTCGAAACAGACCTCCCTGTTTTTCTCCTTGAGCATGGTGCTCTTTTCAGTTATGACCGGCCTGATGATGAACTTATGAAAATCCGGCTTCACTTCAATCTCTCCATGAAAGATTCAAACGCTTTCTGACTGAAAACAAGCCATTTATGGTTAAGAACATCATAGATGTTGACTTGGCTATGATCCACGGCTTTGACTCCCGGAACATTCCGCAAAGAAAGGAACAAGTTTCTGTTCTGATGATAATCGACGATCAAAGCCGAATCCAGCTTCAAATCCTCCAGGAGCTTTACCCCCTCCTTTGTTTTGGGTTTTTTAATATCCAAGGCCTCGAGGACAAGCATCTGCTTGTCTGCCAGTTTCTTGGACAAGGCTGATTTTAAGGCATTTCTCTTGATGCTCTTCGGCAAGCTGTAAGAATAGTCTCTTGGCTTCGGGCCGAAGACTGTTCCACCCTTCCTCCACAACGGAGAGCGGATGCTTCCAACCCTTGCCCTCCCTGTCCCTTTCTGTCTCCATGGCTTTCGACCGCTGCCGCTCACCTCGCCCCTTGTCTTGGTCGAGGCCGTCCCTTGTCTTTGATTGGCCCGGTAGTTGACAACAGCTTCATACAGGAGATGCTCTTTGTAGGGATAGGCGAAAATCTCCTTGGGAAGACTGATTTCGCTGATCCTCTTTCCTTTCTGGTCCAAAACGTGCACTTTAAGCATCTTTTACCTTGCTCTCTTAACTCTTGGGCTCGAAATTGGCCTTCTTTATCAAGAGATATCCTCCATTGGCTCCAGGGCAAGCTCCCTTGACGACGAGAATGTTATTTTCTTTATCAGCCTGGATAACAGTCAGGTTTCTTGCCGTCTGTCTCTCGTCGCCCATATGTCCCGGGAGTTTTCTTCCCTTTATCACCCGGGACGGCCAAGAAGAAGCCCCTACCGAGCCTGGCCGCCTGTGGAACATTGAGCCATGACTGCCCTTGCCGCCTTTAAAGCCCCAGCGCTTGAAGACACCGGCAAAGCCTCTCCCCTTGCTCGTCCCGACAACATCAACTTTCTCGCCGACCTTGAAAATATCGACGAAGAATTGGTCTCCTTCCTTGACTTCGGACTTCTCCTCGAAGCGAACCTCGCGAAGGATTCTGGTCGGAGGAATGCCAGACTTGACAAAGTGACCGGCCAGGGGCTTGGTCGGCCTTTTCTTCGGCTTTGCTTCGACCAGGCCCAACTGGAGGGCCGAATATCCATCTTTTACTTTTGTTTTTTTCTGGATGACAGTGCAGGGACCGGCCATGATGACCGTGGCCGCCATTGCGTTTCCTTCCTCATCAAAGAGCTCGGTCATTCCGACCTTTTTCCCAATCAAGCCCTCGATCATCTCTATTCTCCTCCTGTTCCAAAGGCCTGGATTTCGACATCAATCCCTGCAGGCAGGTCCAGCTTTTGAAGCTCCTCAATCGTCTCGTTGTTGTATTCGCTGATATCGATGAGACGCTTGTGAATCCTCATCTCAAAGTGCTCTCTTGAGCGTTTATCCACATGAGGAGAGCGGAGGACGCAAAACCTGTGAATTCGAGTCGGCAAGGGTGTAGGGCCAGCGACCTTTGCTCCTGTCCTCTTGGCCTTGATGACGATATCCCTTACAGACTGGTCCAATAACCGATGATCAAAGGACTGAAGTCTTATCCTAATTTTTTCCATTTTTTTCTTCCCCTGCTCTCCTCATCTTTCTTATCCTGTCTTACTCTTTTTCTTTCACTCCATTATCTCTGTAACCGACCCGGCTCCAACCGTCCTCCCTCCCTCTCGAATCGCAAAGCGCAATCCCT
>CAZJXZ010000156.1:0-6256 GCA_964549955.1 uncultured Eubacteriales bacterium | reverse complement strand
CCTTGGGCTGATTCACCCTGACTTCCAAAAGCAATCCATCCTTTCCCTTTTTCACAGAATGGTCAACTTTGATTTCAGGAAGAAGGTAGGAATTGAACCAAGACTTGAAGAAATTTGTCAGGTCTTTTCCAGAAACGTTTTCCATGGTTCTGACAAAATCTTGGGTGCCGGCGGCGCCGTACTTGAATTTTTCGAAAAATTCCTTTAGTCCTGCGAAGAAGACATCTTCGCCCAGAAAATCCTTGAGAAGGTTCAACGCCAGCGAGGCTTTATTGTAGATGATGGACTGGTAAGCATTAAAGTTAAAAAAGCTGAGGCGAGAGCCAAGAGTCACCGGACCCCACTTTGAATATTTTTCTGTCCATAGAGAGAATTTTTTGAGGATGATGGAGTAGGCATCCTCGCCATGACTCTCTTTCAAATAGAGAGCAGAGGCAAATTGTGCCAACCCCTCGCTCAGCCACTGGTCATGATAGGTTCTCCAGGTGACGGCCTGCCCCCACCACTGGTGGGCGATTTCGTGAGCGATAAAATACTCTTTCCAGCGGGAGAGGTCGACCGGACTGCGGAGGTTGACATAATATCCTCCCTCTACGGTTTGAGGAAGCTCATTGAGAACGACAAAAGAAGGGGAGCTGTGGCCTCCGCCAGAAGACCAGTTTCTCTGGACAATCCCCAGCTTTTCATAGGGAAAAGGCCCGAACTTGCCTTCATAGAATTGAACAATCTTTTTGGCATCCTCGATTAGCCCTTTCTTTTGAATATAGACTCCTGAGGAAGAATAGAGTCTGAGCGGGAGAGAGTCTGTATCTTCTTTGACTTTGGAAATGTCTCCGACAATGAAAGAAATGTATTTGAGGGGATATTTTGTCTTATAGACAAAGACAGAACTCCCTATTTTATCCACTTCCTCGACTCTCTCCGCTCCGTTCAACTTGCTTTGTTCAATCAATTCACCGTTAGAAACGCAACTGTATCCAGGTGGAACAATGATTCTCAAGTCTGCTTGAAAATAATCATCATCGGGAGGAGAAGGATACCAATTGGAACGTCGGCTGAAGAGATAAGTCTCGAATTCCCAGGGAGTAAAGATAACGGACTCTGGTTTCTGTTGAGAGAGGGCCACCACATCTTCGACCTGGTCGGGGAGCGAAATTTTCCCTCGATAAAAAATCTCAATGGTGTAGGGCCTTTGGTTAGAAGGTGGATTGAGGAAATAAACATAGAGAAGCTCTCTCAATTTGTCCCGGCTGTAAAACAGCTCATGCATTTCTTCGTCATAGATGCGAAGAACTTCCAACTTTGGATTCAATTTGAGCTTGAGTCTTTCCAAAGAATCCACTTTAGGCTCGATTTCAATTCTTGCTTTTCCAGAAATAAAAGACTGCTGAGGATTAAAATCAATGTCAATTCTGTATCTCTTGACCTTGAACATCTCGCCGAAGGTCACAACCATTCTCTTCTTTTTCTCTTCGAGGAAAGGTGAGTAAAGATTGATGAGTTTCTCATCTTTCCAGCGATAAAGATGGACCTCCTCATCTGTAAAAGGAGAGTAGATATAGGTCAGGATTCCATACTTTTTTCCACTAAAATCTATGACAGTCTCATCCCCCTGAGGTAAGGTCGAATAAAGCTCTTTGTTGAGGGAATTTTCAATAGTGAAGGAATTGGAATAATGCTTGGAAAAAAGGGCATAGGCGTTGTTCTTCTCAAAATCAGAGATTTGGAAGTCATCCTTGTCTTTTTCAATCCTGATGTTATTATAGAAAAAATAGTTAGAAATCCTGAGATAAGCATAGGAGAGGTCATCCTCGAGAGAGCTTTTTTTATAGATGAGCTCCAGCTGATGTCTTTCCTGAAGGTCAGAAGGAGAAAAACTTATACGGCCCTTGCCGACGACGAGCAAGGCTGTTTCCAATTCAGGGATGTTGTCAAAAAAGACAAGGGCATCTTCAAAGATGAGTTTCACATCTACATGCTCGATTTCAATCGACTTGACTCTTTCAACCCTTTCCCCAGGGATCTTGATCTTATAAAGCGTGGAAATGCTGCCCACCACATCCTTTTTTCTGACCTTCCATCGTCCGTCCAGCTTGAAGAGCTTTAGACGCCAGTTTTCAATCCTCACCGAAAAATCATTCTGAAAGAGAGCTTGGAGAAATACCGTTATTTCATCATCCGTCTGGCTCAGTTTTCCGGCCTTGTAAAGGGTCACACTCTCCATCCGGAATTGATCGAACCTCCTTTTTATGCCTTCCTCTTCTTCTGCTCTGAGCTCCTCTTGGAAATTCTCCAAGTAGGAGGGAATATCTCTCGCATTCAAGGAACTCTGGATTTGGGCCATAAACACGGCCAAAGGGTCTTCCTGGGATGATGCTTCAAAGGCCAAAAAAAGGGAAAAGAGGGGAAAAACAAAGAGTTGAATGATGAACTTTTTTTTCATGATTTCCTTTTCATTATATCAGATTTAAGAAAATCTATTAAAAAAATAGAAAATCTGACTTTCTCTGTTGGCCGTCCCTCAAAAAGCCTCATCTTTGACCCTTTCCAAAAAAGAGCAATTTTTGTGCCATTTGATTCGTAAGATAAGCATTCCGTTTTTGGAAAAGCTCCCTTGATTTTGACCGAAACTGGATTCTAGTTAATAGTAAATCGTAAAGAAACTTAACAAAGTAACTGAGGGGAGCGGGCGGGGTTTTTAATTTATTCTCTAGAATCTCAAGTTAAATTCTTGACATCTGCTTTCTTTTTTTTCTGGGTGACAAAATCCTCTTCCCAGGTGATAAAACTGTGGTAGAAAATTTTGTCGCCTTCTTCAATTCCCCGTGTGATCTCCGTGACATGGGAGGTTGTGGCGCCAAAAGCCTCGACAGCATAAAGCACAGCCTCCTCTGGATCGACAGAGCTGCCGCAGGTGTAGAAGTCCAGAGCGCCGTACCTGTATTCCGGCCAGGTGTGGGTGGAGATGTGAGACTCGCTGATGACGATGACTCCGCTGACTCCGTTGGGAGGAAACCTGTTGACAGAAATAGACCAGACCTGAGCCCCGGCAATTTCTGCAGCTCTGACCAAAATTTGCTGAACTTTGTCAACGCTGCTGATCACATTTGGATCGCAACCGGAGGCTTCGACGATATAATGATGGCCTATGGCTCGATGAATCTTTTTCTTCATCCTTCCTCTCCTTAAATGATGTGAAAATAATTATGGCAAATTCTCCTTCGCTGTCAAGAATTCTTTTATTCCTATCGCAGAGCTTAAGACGCCGTTTTCAGTCCTGGAATTCTTGACAAGGATGATGAGTATCTGTTATAAAAATGTGTTATTCATTCATATACTTTTTATATTATTTTAAAGGTTAAGAGGAGGACTTATAAATATCATCTCTGGAAAAATATCCTCCCTCCTTTAGTTTAATTCACAAAAAGCTTAGCCAATGGTCGTTAGCGCTTGACTAAAGTCAATAATGAGAGCCAGACCTTACAGAGCAGACGCTGCTCCCAAAATTACCCTCGGTATTTTTTGGGGATGATCCTGCGTTAGCATCAAGAAAACAAGAAAATTTGGAGGAGATTGAGTGGAAATCGCAGAATCAAAGGTTAAAGGCCACATAACAAAATACAATAGCGAAAAGAAAGCACTCATCGCCATCCTGCAGGACATTCAGGATGAATATCATTATCTCCCTCAGGAAGCCTTGAAAATCGTCTCCAAGACTTTGGGCATACCCCTCGTCGATGTTATCGGAGTGGCGACCTTCTTCCGCGCCTTCAGCCTGCAGCCCAGGGGTGAGCATCTAGTTACTGTCTGTCTGGGAACGGCTTGCCACGTCAGAGGGGGTCCTAAAATTCTTGAAGAATTCGAGAGAAAGCTGAACGTCAAAGCTGGTCAGACCACTGCGGATGGTCAATTCACGCTGGAAACAGTTGCTTGCCTGGGATGCTGTGCCATCGGCCCGGTGGTTGTCGTTGACGGCAATTACCACGCTCAAACAACCATTCGCAAAGTTGATCCCATTCTTAGGAAGTACAGAAAAAAAGAGAAGAAAAATGAAAAGCATTAAGAAGTTAAATTCTCTTAAGGACTTAAGACAAGCTATTGATGAGCAGGTCCAAGCCAGAAAATCTGAAAAAAAATCTATGATCACCGTCTCTGCCGGAACCTGCGGCCAGGCACGGGGTTCTCTCCAAGTGATTGAAGCCTTAGAAAAAGTCATCAAGAAGGAAAACCTTGAAAAAAAAGTCAGAATAAAAGTCTCAGGCTGTCATGGGTTCTGCGAGGCCGAACCGAACATCATCATCAAACCTCAAGAAATTTTTTATCAAAAAGTGCAGGCCAAGGACGCTAATGACATCATCCTTCAAACCGTCCTCAAAGGTAAGATTGTCGACAGGCTCCTCTATCAAGACCCGGCCAGAGGAGAAAAGGTCTCCCAAGAGAGAGATATCCCCTTTTATAAAAAACAGATGCGCCTCATTCTCGAAGATAACGCTTTGATCGACCCCACCGATATCAATGATTATTTATCCATCGGCGGCTACAGCTCCCTTCTTAAGGTCCTGAACGGATTGACTCCAGAACAAATCATCGAACTCGTAAAGAAATCCGGCTTGAGAGGAAGGGGAGGAGCAGGATTTTCAACCGGGCACAAGTGGGAATTCACCAGAAAAGCCAAAGAGAAGATCAAATATGTTATCTGCAACGGTGACGAAGGCGACCCCGGCGCCTACATGGACCGCAGTGTGCTCGAAGGAAATCCTCATCGGGTTCTGGAAGGGATGATGATCGGCGCCTATGCCATCGGCGCTGAAGAAAGTTATATTTACGTCAGGGATGAATATCCCTTGGCTGTCAAGCATATTGAATTGGCCATTTCTCAAGCAGAGAAGATAGGGCTTCTCGGCAAAAAAATCTTAGGAACCGACTTTAATTTTCAAATCCACGTCGCCAAGGGAGCAGGGGCTTTTGTCTGCGGCGAGGAAACAGCGCTGATTGCTTCGGTCGAAGGCAGGGTGGGCGAACCCCGCCAGCGACCGCCTTTCCCGGCTATCAATGGTTTGTGGGGAAAGCCAACGAACATCAACAATGTGGAAACGTGGGCAAACATACCCTTGATCATCGACAAAGGAGCTGATTGGTTTTCTTCCATAGGAACCAAAGGGAGTAAGGGAACAAAAATATTCTCACTTGTAGGAAAAATCAACAACACCGGGCTGGTTGAAATCCCGATGGGGATCAGCCTGAGAGAGATCATCTTTGACATCGGAGGAGGAATCCCGGCAGGAAGAGAGTTCAAGGCTGTTCAGACCGGCGGCCCCTCTGGAGGGTGTATTCCCAAAGAGAAGCTTGACCTGCCGATCGATTATGAAAGTTTGACGCAAGCCGGCTCGATCATGGGCTCGGGTGGAATGATTGTCATGGACGATAAGACCTGCATGATCGATGTCGCCAAATACTTTTTGAATTTTCTGCGCGATGAATCCTGCGGCAAGTGTCTCTCCTGCCGAGAAGGAACGCAAAGGATGTGGGAGATTGTCAAGGATATCTCGGAGGGAAAGGGAAAAGAAGGAGACCTCGAATTGCTCGAGGAGCTGGCTAAGATAACAAAGGATGCTTCCCTCTGCGGTCTGGGACAGACCGCTGCCAACCCTGTGCTTTCCACCTTGAGATATTTCAAGGATGAATACCTGGCCCATGTCCAAGATAAGAGATGCCCGGCAGGTGTCTGCAAGGATTTGATCCGCTATCTAATCATCGCTGAGAAATGCACGGGATGTCTGGCCTGTTTGCGGGTCTGCCCTCAGGAAGCTATCTCTGGTGAGTTGAAAAAGGTTCATGTCATCGATCACAGCAAATGCATCAAATGCGGAGCCTGTTTTGAAGCCTGTAATTTTGATGCGATCCAAATCGTGTGAGGAAGTCATGGCTAACTTAAAATTAAACGGCTTGGAAGTCAAGGCTGAGGAAGGCTGGACCCTGCTGGAAACAGCCAAGTTCTATGGGCTGGAAATACCGACTCTCTGCTACCATGAGGGCCTCAGTCCTTATGGAGGCTGCCGGCTTTGCCTGGTCGAAATCGGAGAGGGGCCAAAGGCTAAACTGGTCAGTTCCTGCACCTACCCGGCAGAGGAAGGGCTCGTTGTTCGAACAGACACCAAAAGAGTCATCGAGGCGCGGCGAATGATGATCGAGCTCATGCTTTCCATCGCCCCCTACTCCAAAGTTGTTCAGGACCTGGCTTCAAAGTTTGGAGTGA
>CAZJXZ010000155.1:0-6284 GCA_964549955.1 uncultured Eubacteriales bacterium | reverse complement strand
TCTTCTTGACATCATCAGCCTCTTGTGTTACCAAAAAGCCTATTCCAAATTTATTTTGTTCCATGAAACAAATTTGGAATCGCACCCTCCCTTTAATGATTGTTAAGATGATAAAGACAGCTTTCCGTAACAATCAAGACAATATTCAAGCCTTTCCTTTTTTGCGCTCATTCTTGAAAAAATGTCTGCTCATCTTTTCAATTTTTTTTATCCTCCTAAACAATCGTGCATTCTCTCAAACCTCTCTCTACACAGACCTGGATTGTTTGGTTTGCCATGGCAAGCCTCAGAGCTTCCAGATCCTGAGCAACGGAAAAGTGCGGCCCATTTTTGTCAATCCGGAAGAATGGTCTCAGGATATTCACCATAAAGGAAAGATCACATGCGTGGATTGCCACACGAATGCCAATCCCTTCCTCCACTTCAGAGAGGGCTTTATTAAAGTCGATTGTGCCCGCTGCCACCCCGAGGAAGCAGAAGAATACCAGAAAAATATTCATTTAACCTTCGCTGCTCCTTCAGCAGGCAAAGAATTGCCGCTATGCTACCACTGCCACACAAAACACCATGTCCTTCGCCATGATGACCCATTATCCTCCGTGCATGAACAGAATATAGGAGCAACCTGCCTGGCCTGCCATGCTGAGGTCATGGCCAGAAGTGTTCTGAAAGGGACATCCCTTGGAAAAATCTCAGGCCACCGCAAGGGAGATATCTCTGAAAAATTCGAGATGCGACTCTGCATCAACTGCCATTACGACGATTCCGCGCACGGCGCCAAGCGCCCCTACAAGGATTTCTGCGCCCGCTGCCATGATGTCCGCAACAAGGGTAACCCGCTGATGGGGCCAACCCACCTCGATTCAAGAAGGTGGACAAAGCTCAATTATGCAACGAGCACATCAACTCTGCTTCTCCTCGTGTTAACCTTTGTCTTTTTTGGCTATAGGTCAAGGAAGGGAATGCTGAAACAAATAAAGAGATGGTATGAAAGCATGAAAACTAAGCCTGAAGAAAAACAGGAAAAAGAAAAGAATCTCCAGGAAAAGAACTGAAAAGCAAGACCATGAGCGATAGAGCCAAACGCTACGCCATGCTGATTGACCTGCGCAAGTGCATCGGCTGCAATGCCTGTGCGGTCGTCTGCAAGAGCGAGAACGATGTCCCGCTCGGAGTCTGGAGGAGCTGGGTCAAGAAGGTGGAGAAGGGAAAATATCCGCATGCCAGGGAAATCTTCTTGCCCATTGTCTGCAACAATTGCGAAAAGCCGATCTGCGTCACAGTCTGTCCGGTCAATGCCTCCATCAAGCGTCCAGATGGAATTGTCTACATCGACCCCCACCGCTGCATCGGCTGCCGCTACTGTATGGCTTCCTGCCCGTATGGGGTTAGGTATATGCATCCCATAAAAAAAATCGTGGAAAAGTGCTTCTGGTGCCATCACCGGGTGGACGCCGGGCTCCTGCCAGCTTGTGTGCTGGCCTGCCCGACAGGTGCCATCCTCTTCGGAGATTTGAACGATCCTGAGAGTGAAATGGCCAAGGCCATGGCCAGGAACGCAGTTCAAGTGATCAAGGCTGAGCTTGGAACAAAACCGCACACGTTTTATATAAATTTAGACCTAGAGGCGGTTGAGGCAAGGCAAACTAAAAATAAGGCCTGATTGCTGAGGAGCGAAGTGGATACGCAGGTTCTTTACAACATCTTCTTTCAGAATGCCTTCGGTTTGAACATTGCCATCTATTTCTATCTGACCGGGCTCAGCGCAGGGTCGTTCATCCTCTCCACGCTGGCTTATGGCTTCGGCATGAATCAGTATAAGCCATTGGGCAGAGTTGGCGTGGTGCTTGCCACCCTGCTTCTGGTCATAGCGCCCCTCTTTCTTCTCATTCACATCGGAATGCCGCAGAGGTCGTGGCATCTCTTTGTCTATCTCAACATGAACTCCCCCATAACCTGGGGCTCTTTCCTTCTGGTTCTCTATCCCCTCAACTGCATCATCTACGCTTATTTCATGTTCAGGGACAAGCTGAAGCTCACCCGCATCTTCGGCCTTATCGGCATTCCGCTGGCGATAGCCGTCCACGGCTATACCGGCTTCATCCTGGCTTTTGGCAAGGCAAGGGCTCTCTGGAATACGGCTTTGATGCCCATCCTCTTCCTGGCCTCAGCCATCGTTTCAGGTATAGCGCTGATGATTCTGGTCTGCATCATCAGAGACCGCTTTTTCTCCAAGGAAAAGAAAATCGACAGGTCACTCATCCTGAGCCTCGGCAAACTGCTGGCCTGGATGATTGTCTTCGATTTATTCCTGGTTGGAAGCGACCTCCTGATTCTTTCCATCTCTCATGCTGATGCCCAGGTCGCAGCCCATATCATCCTCTTCGGCAAATTCAGCCTGCTCTTTGTCGTCGTTGAGAATCTCCTGGGAAAGATTCTGCCCTTTATCCTGCTTGCCGTGCCCAGATTCAGGCGGCCATCCACGGTCATCTTGGCCTCGGTGTTGGTCGTCGTCGGAATATTTTTTATGAGATATGTCGTTGTTGTCGCTGGGGAGCTTGTCCCCTTGATATGAAGGATTTCAAGCCATGTCAAAGATAGGAATTTCGAGACGAAGGTTCATGAAAATCGGCCTGTCCTGCCTTGCTGGAACAGCGGCTTCTTTACGGTCATTGAAGGGAAAGGAATCGCTCCAAGAAATAAAGGGTGTATCCCGGACTTCGCTCAAGCCTCTTCGAGCCATCCCCACCAGCTGTGAACAATGCCCGGCAGGCTGCGGCGTCATCGCCTATCTTGACGGCGAGAAGCTTGTCCAGATCCTGGGAAACCCGAATCACCCAAATAATCAGGGAGGAATCTGCGCCAAAGGGATTGCAGGAATAAACCTGGCCAACGACCCGGAAAGGCTGCTCTATCCGCTGAAGAGGAGAAGCAAAAGAGGAGCAGGACTTTGGACAAGAATCACCTGGGATGAGGCCTATGACATCCTTGGCCGCAGAATCAGGGAGATGCTCGAGAAAAAAAGAATAAGCGAGCTTGTCATCGATAAAGGGCAGGATGACCCTTTGCTCGAGCGTTTTATCGCAGCTCTTGGCTCGAAGAGAATCATCGACCGTCAAGCCCTGAAAAACATCAACCGCGACTCCGCCTTCTTATCCATGGCAGGCGTCCCCTACTTTATCGAGGATGTGGAAAGGAGTAGAATCATCCTAAACTTTGGCGCCAATCCTTATGCCAGTCATGACCGGTTCATCCCCATTGCCCGCAGGCTGAACAAAGCCCAGGTGGAGAATGGAGCAAGGCTTTTTACCTTTGACGTCCGGATGTCAGAGACAGCAGCCAGGAGCGAGGCCTGGTATCCGATCAAGGCAGGCACTGACGGCGTTGTCGCCCTGGCCATGGCCAGGGTTATCGTCGAGAAGGACTTGGCAGATAGGAATTTCCTTGAGCAGAGAACAGACTGCAAGCTATCAGAGCTCGAAAATCATCTTCTCCCCTACACGCTCGAGTATGCAGCAAAGGAGAGCGGAATAAGGGCAGAAGACATCGAGCGCCTGGCCAAGGAGTTTGCCAGGCAAAAGCCTTCTTTGGCCATGATTGGTGAAGGACTTGCCGAGCACCAGAACGGAAGCGAGAATGTGAGGTGTGTTTCTCTCCTCAATTGGCTCGTGGGCAACCTGGAGATAGAAGGCGGCCTGTTCATTCCTTGGACTCATTCAAGTCTTCCTTCGTCTCATCCAGATAGCAGCCGGCTGAATTCGGAAAATATTATTAAGGGAATCCCCGATTTGTCTGAGGATTCGACAGCGGTCGACACCTATCTCGCCATCCTCTCCAACCCTGCCTATGATGAGCCTGACTGCCAATCAACGGCTCGCCTCCTCGCCGAAGAAAAGTTCATTCCTTTCCTGGCAGTGATGGATACGCATTTGACTGAAACAGCGCTTCTGGCAGATTTGGTTCTTCCTGCAGCGACTTACCTCGAGGGATGGGGAGTGAGCAACGCACCTCCTCTAGATAGAGTCTCCATTCTCAACCTCAGGCAGCCTGCTGTTTCCCTGCTCAGCCCAGCTCAAGCCTTGAGGTCGCCCCTCTTCGATATAGGCAAGCTCATCGAGCCTTCTTTCCAGCCCAAAGGCGAGTCCAAAGAAATCGGCAGCTTCTGCATAGAACTCTCACACTACATCAGCGAAGACCTCTCAAAAAGCTTTCCTTACAAATACACCTTGGATTTTATCAGCGGGATTATCTCTTCTATCCCTGATCTTAGAGACCAGGGCGGCCTTGAAGCCCTGAAGAGTCAAGGATTCTGGGTAGAAAAATCTCCTGAAAAAGAGACAAGAACAGCGGAAAGGCTTCAAAGGATTGAGCTCTATTCAAAGAAAGGCCAGCGCTCTCTGCCGGTGTACAAACCCATCTTTACTCAAAAAAAAGAGGAGGAGTTCATTCTCACCACTTTCAAATCCAACCTTGATTCCAGAGGAACAACAAACAGCAAATGGGCCAGAGAAATTTTGCATGAAAACAGGCTGTGGATGAACAAAAAAGCTGCTGAGAGGCTCAACATCAAGAATGGGGATTTGGTGCGACTCAGCTCTTCTGTAGGCAGCCTCATCAGCCGAGTGCTGACCACAAACAGGATTCACCCCGAATCCGTAGCCATGGCTGAAGGCTTGGGACACAATGCAGGAAATACGGCCAAAGCCCTGCCTTTCAAGAGCAGCGACCGAGATACAACCCTCATCTGGTGGAGCAAAGAAGGGAATGGAAAGAACCCTAAAGAGGTCATCGAAAGACGATACGACCCTGCAGGAGGTTTAGCTCTGAAGGACACACTGGTTAGAATCGAAAAAATATGAAGATTTTCATCAACAATAAACCGCGAATCGAATCAAGGCCAAAGCTTGGAGGTTTTAAAACGATGAAGAAAACACTCATACCAGCTTTCTTCTTGCTCACCCTCTTTTCGACAATGGCATTAGCCGCGAACAGCAAGGATGAAAAACTCCAGGCGAGTATTAGAAGATTAACCTATTCTGGAAACAACGTCGTCCGCTATCCATCATTGAGCGCTGACGGCCGATGGATGATTTATATTATTGAAATCAAGGAAGAGGAAAAAACGACCAATGCTGTGAAGATGATGAACGTCGAGGATGGGAAGGAGAGAGAGCTTTTCCGCGACGGATCGTTGAAGGGCTTGAGCCCATTCCAGGATGTCCCGCTCATAGTTGGCTCCAAGCCTCCTGTCTTGAGCGCAAGGGGGGAGGTGGCAGTTTTTGCCCTGAGTCTCGGAGGACCGGCAAGCATTCTCGACCATTATTTGGCTGTGGTCAACACCGATGGAAGCAATTTCTGGCTGACATCTTTTCCCATCGAGGCCTTGAAAGGAAAAGACCTAGAGTCTTTCGAATTCAAAAGCGGCGATTGGGAAAGAATCTCCAACTACGCCCTGAGCAGCGATGGGAAACGCATTGCCTGCGTCTTGAAAGGTCATTTGGGACCGAAGAGATACGGAAATTCGAGCGCAATCATCTTCCTCGAGCCGTCGAAAAAAGAACAGAGGACAATCCTTGCTCCTGATTTTCAAAGCAAGTGGGTCTGGCCTTCGTTCCCCTGTCAGCCGCTCACTGGAGGAGGATGGGCATTCTCCATGAGTGGAAATGGGCAGATAATTATTTTTGGCGCCCAGTCCTCTTCAGATAAAAATGATTACGACCTCTACCTTGTCGGCTGGGATGGCGCCAAGATGAAGAGGATAACAGAGTTCCATGACCGCTGGTTCAGCCTGGCGGACATAAGCCATGACGGCCAGAAGGTCGTCTTTTTCTATAGCGGAAAAACAGAAAAGGAAATCGGGACATACGAAGTCCGCACGGACGGCTCAAAGCTCAAATATCTCGAATCCAGGATTACACCCCAAATAGAATTTTTCGACATGTCGGGCAATGGACGCTATCTCCTTTACAAGAATATTTATAAAGGAATGATTCTCGACCTTGATCGAGGCCTGGAAAGAGTTGCCTTTGATGAGAGCACCGCGGGCTATGTCCAGGGCTTGTTTCCGATGGATTTTCCTCAATTCCCGGCCTTCTGGAGTCCGTCGATAATCAGCCTTGAAGGAGATAGAATCTTGCTCTTTGGCCCTCCTGCGGCCAAAGAGAAACCAGAGGTTTACCTGCTCAGTCTTAAAATGAAATAAGAGGAACTTTTTTCTGTGATAGTAATCAACATGAATTGTTTGAGGCTCTTTTGAGAGTATGGATTAGGCTGGGTGTCTCGAA
>CAZJXZ010000154.1:0-6296 GCA_964549955.1 uncultured Eubacteriales bacterium | reverse complement strand
ACATACCCCCTCGGCTCCCCCAACTGATTTGTGGCAAGCCACAAATCAGCAAAAGTTGCTCGGTTTCAGGCTTCGCTCTCCTCTCCTGCGGAGAGGAACCATGCCTGCTCAGCCTTCAAACGGTTTTTCACCCGCTGGCCTTCGCAGATAATCTTTACAATCGCTGGGGAAAATCAGCGTGCTCGAAACCCCAGCACGTCACCCTCATCAAGGAATGTGGGATGTTTTTCCGAATTTCTATCTTGAGAGCGAAGGAATTTTTGTTGTATTATATGCGTTGCCGCTCTTCGAATCAAATTGAGCAGTCATTGTTCGTAAAACGAACCAGACAACTCTAGGGAGGCTTCAGGATGAAAACCTACACTGTTGAAAAAGTCAGGAACATCGCCGTGATTGGACACGGGTCCTCGGGGAAAACTTCTCTGACCGCCGCATTTTTATTCAACGCCGGGGCAACCTCAAGGCTGACAAAAGTGGAAAAGGGGAATACAGTCACCGATTATGACCCTGAAGAAATTGAAAGAAAAATTACCATCAATTCTGCGCTCTGTTTCTTGGACTGGAATGACCACAAGGTCAATATCATCGATTGCCCTGGCTACACAAATTTTCTCTGGGATACGAGAGCCAGCTTGAGAGCCGTGGACGCAGGAGCGCTTTTGGTCTGCGGGGTAGCAGGAGTCGAGGTCGGAACAGAAAAAGTCTGGGAGATGCTCGCAGAGTTCAAACTGCCACGAATTATCATCATCAATAAGCTGGACAGAGAAAATTCCAACTTCAAAAGGACTTTGGAATCCATCCATCAGTTTTTCGGCCGCAAAGCCGTGCCAATTCAAATCCCGATAGGGGAGGAAAAGAATTTTTCTGGAGTTGTGGACTTAATTAAAAAGAAAGCCTACATCTATGAGAAAGACGAAAGCGGAAAATTAAGAGAAGAAGAGATTCCTTCGGATTTGAAAGAGAAAGCAGAGAAAAGAATCGAGGAGCTGACAGAAATGGTTGCCGAAGACGACGAACAGCTCATGGAAAAATATTTTGAGAAAGGAGAGCTCACCCCTGAAGAGCTTTCTTCAGGACTCAGGAGAAGTGTGCTCAACCAGCAGCTTTTTCCCATATTTGTCAGCTCGGCTATCTTAAACATCGGCACCCAGCCCATCCTCGATGGCATTTTAAATATCCTGCCTTCTCCTCTGGAAAGAGGAGAAATCAAGGGAGAGGATGGCTCAGTCAAGCCTTCTCTTGACGCGCCTTTTTCCAGTTTGATTTTTAAGACGATTTCCGACCCCTACACCGGCAGAATTTCCTTGATGAGAGTCTTCTCCGGAAAAATAAATCCGGATTCGACGGTCATCAACAGCAGCAGAGACAGGGATGAAAAACTGGGAGGCCTTTTTTTCCTTCAAGGCAAAGAGCAGATTCCAGCAGGGCAGGCTAAGATAGGTGATCTTGTCGCCACAGCTAAATTGAAGGAGTCCTTGACTGGCGATACTCTCTGTGTCAAAGGAGCATCTGTTAGGTTTATCCCCATCAAGTTTCCTGAGCCTTCGATTTCCTTTGCCATTGAGCCTAAGACTCGAGCTGACGAGGATCGAATTTCGCAAGCCATTCATCGAGTTACAGAAGAGGACCCCACGGTGAAAATCGAAAGAGACTCGGAGACCAATGAATTGATTATCTCGGGCAACGGCCAGCTCCATGTGGAGATTATCACCGACCGTTTGAGAAAGAGATACAACGTCAACGTCGAGCTCAAGCCTCCCAAGATTCCTTACAAGGAAACCATTAAAGGACGGTCAGATGTCCAGGGCAAGTACAAGAAGCAGACAGGAGGCCGCGGCCAGTATGGAGATGTCAAGATAAAGATGGAGCCAATGGCCAGAGGGAAGGATTTTGAATTCGAGGATGATATCTTCGGAGGCGCTATCCCCAAGAACTACATTCCCTCCATCGAAAAAGGCATCCGCGAAGCGAAGAAAAAGGGTGTTCTGGCTGGTTATCCCGCCGTTGATTTTAAAGTTATTCTCTATGACGGCTCCTACCATGAAGTCGACTCTTCTGATATCGCTTTCAAGATTGCCGCCTCCATGGCTTTCAAGAAAGCGATGAAAGAGGCAAGGCCAACCCTGCTTGAGCCCATCATGAACGTGGAGGTTTATTCACCCGACGCTTATATGGGAGATATCATGGGAAACCTAAACGGCCGCAGAGGAAGGGTGCAGGGAATGGAGCAGAAAGGGAATTTGCGAATCATCAAAGCCCAGGTTCCTATGGCCGAGATGCTCGATTTTGAGCCGACCTTGACTTCGATCACTGGAGGCAGAGGCTCGTTTCTGATGGAATTCTCCCACTATGAAGAAGTTCCAAGCCACATCCAGCAGAAAATCATCAACGAGGCTGTCAAAGAAGGCCGGGTTAAGCCTGAGGAGGAAGAAAAGTAGCCAGCTTGATTTTTATCCCGCCAAAGTTTGCTTGAAGATTTTCTTGAATGTGCCTTATAATTAGCCAAAAAGAAGGAGATGGCATTGGGGAAAAAGAACAAAATTTTAGTTATCGATGATGATGAGAACATTCTCTTTCTCCTGGAAAACATCCTCTCTGATGCTCAATACAAGGTTTTTACAGCAAGAAGCGGAAAAGAAGGAATCGAGCGAGCCAAAAACGTCTCTCCGGATATTATTGTCCTGGACATCATGATGCCTGAATTAGACGGCATCGCTACCATCCTCAAGCTGAAGGGCTGCGGAGAAACAAGGTCCATTCCGATCATTATGTGCACCGCGGTCAAGGAAGGGGAGGACGAGATCGTTGCCCGCAATTTGGGTGTTGCCGATTATTGCCGGAAGAGTGCTCAAATGGAGGGCTTGTTGGAAAAAATTGAAAGGGTTTTGAATAGATGAACGATGAGGAAGGGCACAGGCTCCGCATCTCTGAAATTGATGCAGCAGAGATTGAGGAAGTCTACAATGGTCTGTTGGATAGTCTGAAGGAGCTTTCCGGCAGAAAGGATACAGCTTTAGTCAGACAAGTCCTCTCCGGATTGGTTGCTTTTGTTATAGAAAAATTATCTATTGAAGAAGAATCCCTCCTCCTTTACACCAGCAAAATATTCGAGAAAGATTACATTTTCGCCCACTCTTTGAACGTCTGCTTGATAGCCTTGAGAATCGGAATGAGGATGAAATTTTCCAAACAGCGACTCAACGATTTGGGGTTCATAGCTTTAATTCATGCCGCAAAGGACATGGGATTTGTCGAAGGACTCCAGGAGGGCGTAACACAAGACCGTGAGATGGAGGATATATTCAAGCTGGCAGATGTTTATGATGCCTTGACCCATCCGCCGGTGTATCGGCATACGATGATGCCTGATGAAACTTTAAAGACAATCATTAAAAGTGATAAATCTTTTGATAGGCGCCTGGTGAAAATTCTTCTCGAAGAGCTCAGCCTCTATCCCAGAGGGACATGGGTACAGCTTTCGACCAAGGAGATAGGCAGGGTGATCAAGATAAACAAGGGAATGCTGCTGCGACCCAGGGTTAAAATTTTCATGAATTGGCAAGGCCGGCCACTCGATGAAGAAAGAACAGTTGACCTTTCCAAGAAAAGCTTAATTTACATCACGAGGCCTCTGACTGAGGAAGAGGCAAAGAATATCATAAAAGATTAGAGATTTATCCTTAATGCCCCGCTAATTTTTAAATTCAATCCAGGGATGAAAAATGAGAAGAAAAAAAATTCTAATTGTCGAGGATGAAAGAATCGTCGCCGATGACCTCAAGATGAGCTTGGAGAGGCTTGGATATAAAGTTTCTGGAATTGTTTCCAATGGGGAGGAAGCCATCAAGAAAGCAGAGAAGCTACAGCCAGACCTGGTGCTCATGGACATCGTTCTCAGAGGAATGGACGGCATCGAAGCTGCAAGAATGATCCGGACTCGTTTTAACATTCCAGTTATCTATCTGACCGCTTATGCTGACCGTGAAACACTGGAGCAGGCAAAGATTACAGAGCCTTTTGGCTATATTACCAAGCCTTTTGAAGAAAACGGTCTTTATACGGCCATCGAGTTAGCTGTTTACAAGCATGGTCTTGAGAATAAATTAAAGGAAAACGAGGAGAAGCTCAAGGTCATCATAGAGAATGTCAATGATGTGATTTTTCAACTTTCACCGGCAGGGATTATCAAATACGTAAGCCCAAACGTGGAAAAACTCTATGGGTATGAAGCTTCTGATCTTGTGGGGAAGCATTTAAAGAAAACAACTCCCAGAAGTGAAATCCCCAAGGCTTTAAAGATTTTAGAAGACGTTATCTCAGGTAAAATCATCAAGAATTTTGAGATAAACCAGTTGGATAGCCAAGGGAAAATAGTTCCCATGGAAATCAGCATCAGCCCCATAAAAAAGGGAAAGAAAACAATCGCCGTTCAGGGCGTGATGAGAGATATTACCGAGAGAAAACAGATGGAGAAAGAACTCGTTCAAGCCTTGGAAGAGCTGAAGCGAACGAACAAGGAACTCGACGACTACACCTACACCGTCTCTCATGACCTGAGGGAGCCGTTGATTACCATTCAGGGGCTTTCCGAGATGTTGTACAGAAAGTACGGCGACAAGCTGGAGAGAAGCATGGTTGCCTATATCAGAAGAATTTCCAGTGCCAGCCAATGGCTGGAGAGGTTGGTCTCAGACCTTTTGGAGCTTTCCAGAGCGGGTAAAAAAACCGGTGAATTTAAAGAAGTCAGGATAAAATCTATCCTAGGCCTTTCTTTAAAAAGCCTTGAATCGCTGCTCAAAAAGAAGCAGATTGAGCTGATACAGCCTCCTGATTTTCCTAAGGTCCGTGGTGACAAGATTGGCCTGCTGCAGGTTTTCAACAACCTGATAGATAATGCGATCAAATACATAGGCTCTCAGAGCAGGCCCAAGATCGAGGTCGGCTGGAGCAAAGACAAAGACTGCTATTTATTCTGGGTCAAAGACAACGGCATGGGCATCAAGAGAGAAGACCAGGAGAAAATTTTCAATGTGTTCTATCGAGGCTCTGGGGCCTCAAAGGAAGGCACAGGCATCGGGCTTTCCATCGCCAAGAAGGTGATCGAGAGTCATGGCGGAAAGATATGGGTTAAATCCAGGCCTGGCCGGGGCTCCACTTTTTACTTCACCATTCCATTCAGAGTATCTTTTCTTCAACGCAGCTTAAGGCTTCCTTAAGATTCTTGGGAAAAAGTCAATCCCTTTCCTGGCTTACTGATTCCAAAATGAGATGCTTCTCTTTAACATCTTAATTTTTAATTTAGCCTCGTTTTTGTTAATTTTCACCCCGTTTTCTGCAATGGGGAATCTGTCCCCTGGAATTTTATTTCTTTTTTACGAAAAGAAGCATGATGCCCGAGACAATTGTCAGGAAGAGGGAGAAGTAGAAAGGTGAGAAGATACCCAGGCTATCCCAGAGCACGCCGGCGATGAGCGAGGCAGGCAGCGCACAGAAGCCAGTGACCATCTGGAACCCGCCCAGGCAGCTCGCTCGGAACTCGAGTGGTGCAAGCTCGGCGACAAAAGTTTTCTGAACAGGGTCTAAAGCTCCTTTATGAAGACCGTAAAGGATGAAGATAAGGAAGATAAGCATCCTGTTGGGGTGGGAAATGATGGCTAAGCAAAGGGCTATCCAGAAGAGATAGGAGAGGAGCAGAACCGATTTCCTTCCTATTTTGTCCGATAGTCTTCCGAAAGGATAAGAAGAGAGGGAGGCGAATGCGGTGAAAATTAAATAAAGGACAGGAACAAAGCCGGGCTTAAAGCCAAATTTGCTGGCGTAGACCAGAATAAAAGAATAGCTGAAAGCGCCCAGAGCATAAAAAGAGCTCAAGGCAAGAAAGAGAAGGAAATTTCTGTCAAGGTCTTTGAACGAAATTCCTTTGTAGATCTTAATTCCTTCGGATTTACTTTCTTTGATTAAGGAAAGAATGAGAATGGCGCCGATAACAGAGGGAATGGCAGCCAGAGCAAAGAGCAGCCTGTATCCAAGGAGCTGGAAGAAAGCGATGCAGATTAGGATGCCAAAGACAGCGCCCAGGTTATCCATGGCTCTGAGAAGGCCGAAGTGTTTTCCCCTGTTTTCATCCTTGGAAATATCGGCGACTAAAGCGTCGCGGGGCGCGCCTCTGATTTTTCCCATGCGGTCCATGATTCTAAAAGGAATGAGGTGGGTCCAGAAGGAAGAGGTTGAATAACCCAATCTTGAAAAAGCGCCAAAAAGATAGCCTGTCCAGATGAAAACCTTGCGCTTCTTGA
>CAZJXZ010000153.1:0-6303 GCA_964549955.1 uncultured Eubacteriales bacterium | reverse complement strand
GCTACTACTCCAAGATTTCAGGTCCACTATTGGACAGGATCGATATCCATGTTGAAGTGCCTAAAGTGGAATTCAAAGACATCATCTCCAGAGACGAAGGAGAGAGTTCGGCAGAGATAAGGAAGAGGGTGGCCAAGGCCAGGGAGAGGCAGCTGGAGAGATTGAAAGGAAAGAGGATTTATTGTAACGCTCAGATGGAGACCAAAGAGGTCAAGAGATACTGTCAGTTTGGCAGCGAGGCAAAGGAGCTGCTGGAGATGGCTGTCAATCGGCTCGGATTCAGCGCCAGGGCTTACACCAGGGTTTTGAAAGTCGCCCGAACCATCGCCGACTTGGCTGGCGAAGACTACATCAGCGCTGTCCATGTTTCTGAGGCGATTCAATACCGGGTGCTGGATAAGTATTTCTGAGCCTTCGCCTGGGATGATCTCTTTGCTTGGCATTGATTTAAAAGTTCGGTTGTAGTATTTATCAAGTGAATTTTCTATGTGGCACATTTATAAAAAAGGGGACTGTTGTTTATGCTCAGTAATTCGTTAACACTTTTTAAAGAGGAGGCAAGATGAAAAGATTCTTGATCTTGTTTTTGAGCCTTTTTCTTCTTTTATCTTATGCTGCATTTCCAGAGAGCGAAGACCCTCTTTTGATCAAGGTCAACGCCGCCAAGATAACGCCCTTAAAAAAAGAGGCTTTCTCCTGGCTTGATTCGAATACGGCCCAGCTTTTTGATCTCAACGACAAGATATGGAGCTTTGCCGAAAAGGCCATGGAGGAGTTTGAATCTTCAGAGCTTTTAGCCTCCTATCTAGAGAAGATGGGGTTTGCGGTAACTCGCGGTGTAGCTGGCATGCCTACTGCCTTTGTAGCTGTCTACGGTTCCGGAGAGCCGGTAATCGGAATCCTGGCCGAATACGATGCTCTCCCCGGCCTTTCCCAGGAAGCAGTCCATTATAAAAAGCCTAGCAAACAGAGAGAGCCGGGCCACGGCTGCGGCCACAATATTTTCGGAGCGGCGAGTGTAGCTTCGGCAGCGGCCATGAAAGAAATCATGGAAAAACACCATCTCTCAGGAACCATCAAGCTTTTTGGCTGCCCGGCAGAGGAGACTATAGTTGGAAAAGTCTTCATGGCCCGCGATAGAGTTTTCGACGGACTTTCCTGCTGCATCCAGTGGCATCCGAGCACCGAGAACGAAGTCTCTCTCGATTCGAGCAACGCCATGAATCAATTTCAGGTCGAATTCTTTGGAAAGACAGCCCACGCTGCCGGCGACCCCTGGAACGCCCGCAGTGCCCTGGATGCTGTGGAGCTGACCAATGTCGGGCTGAATTATTTGCGGGAGCATCTGCGGCCAACAGCCAGGATCCACTATGTTATCCTCAATGGAGGAGGCGCGCCTAACGTTGTTCCGGATTATGCGTGCGCCTGGTATTATGTCCGCGACATCGACAGGCAAAGCGCTGAGAAGGATTATGAAAGAGTCCTGGGAATCATCGAAGGTGCGGCAAAGATGACCGAGACAACATACAAGATAAGCTTCATCAGCGGAGCTCATGAATTCCTGCCGAACCGCGCCGGCTCCGAAGTCGTTTACAGCAATCTGCTCCTCGTCGGTCCGCCAAAATTTGACGAAGAAGAGCAGGCATTCGCCAAGGAAATTCAAAAGAATTTGGGACTCGAGGAGAAAGGCCTAAAGACATGCATCGAGCCCTTCAGGCTTCCCCAGCGCAGCTGGGGCAGCGGCTCGACCGATGTGGCTGAGGTGAGCTGGCTTACGCCGACCACAGGCTTGGGGATAGCCTTCAAACCTGAGAACACCCCAGGTCATCACTGGGCAGCCGTTGCCTGTGCTGGCATGTCCATCGGCCATAAATGCCTCTTGACCGCTGCCAAAGTCATGGCTGCTTCCGGGCTTGACTTACTCGCTCATCCTGAAGTCCTGCAGAAAATGCGGGAGGAATGGAAAGAGAAGACAAAAGGCAAGGAGTATCAATCACCCTTGCCTGCAGACCTCAAGCCTCCTGTGAAGCCGAAGAAATAATTAACGTTTTGAAAAGTCAAAATCACCCCGCGAATCATCTTAAGGGGCTATTTACTTGTGCCATTAAGAAAAAGATAATTTTTCTGATATAATTTCCGGCTTCATAAAGCGAACGAAGTTTTACCCTGATTGAATCTGGAGATCAGAGGGAAAACTTGGGTGCGATCGAAGTGAACTTTTCCCGCATCAAGATAAAAACCATTTTGCTTTCTTGGATATTGGCAGCTATCGCCAACCATCTTTGTGCTCAGAGCTATCAGGTTCGAACCTACCTCGAGGTTGATGGGCTGCCGAGCTCAACGGTTCATGATATCGCTCAAGATGCTTCGGGACGGATGTGGTTTGCTACCAGGGCTGGGATAACAGTTTATGACGGCAACCATTGGAAAACCTACACAGTTGCAGATGGCCTTCCTTCGCAATCCTGGTTCAGGATCAAGTCCGATAGCGAGGGAAGGATATGGGCCCTTAATCAATTTTCGAGGTTTTGCCTTTCTTATTTTGATGGCGAAGATTGGATATTGCTTCCTCAGCCTGATGATTCGAATGATGTTCCTGCCTACACCACTTCATTAGACCTGACGACAGTTGAAAGAAGAACAATCTTGGCTGTTGGCACAAGCCGATTTGGATTATACGTTTGGGACAATTACCGCTGGAAGCGGATAATTGCCGAAGACGGCTTGCTCAGCTCAAAAGTCAATTCAATCGCTGCCGGAGAAGGATTGTTCTATGTGGCCACGAGCAAAGGCCTGTCGGTCATAAAAGAAGACAAAGTTGATAACAGCTTGAATAACGCCCTAAACCTGCCTTCTGAGGAAGTCATGGGAGTAGCGGTTGAGGGCGGCGAAAAATCCTCTGCTTCTTCGAAGCAAGGTTTCAGAATCTGGCTCCAAGGAAAGACCTGGATTGGATATATTGAGAAAGGAAAATTCAAGCTCATCTCCGATCGCATCAAGATCAAGTTCCCTCACTTAGCTACAAATTTTGTCTTGCAGCCGGATTACCGGGAAGGGCTCTACTCTGGAAACAATTTTGAGATTTTTCACGTCGACGGGAAATCGGGCCAAATCAAGCATCTTGGAAAAAAGAACGGCCTCGCAGCTGATGAAACGACATCTCTCTTCTTAGACCGTGAGAGCAATTTATGGGTAACAAGTCCGCGTGGCGTGAGTAAAATCTCCAGCATGCGATTCGCCAACTACCGCGAAGCAGACGGCCTGCTGGATGATGAAGTTTCTGCTGTTTTGGAGGCCAGGCCAGGAACAATGGTTTTCGGGCACAGCAATGGCCTCAGTTACTTTGACGGCCAAAAATTTTGGAAGATTTATTTTCTTAAAGAAGAGCAAGCGGACATTCTTCCACCCAAGGTACTGGACCTGTGCCAAGATTCTCGAGGAAATATTTGGGCTGCGGTATCAGGTTTAGGATTAGCCAAGATTACTCCGGAGGGAATCATAAGCTGGTACAAAAGGAAGGGAGGCTTAGAGGAGAACACTTCCTCGGTGCTCGTTGACGGGAGTGGAAGAGTGTGGGTTGGAGAATATGGCGGCCTATTCCTTCTTGAGAAAGAAAGATTCGTGCCTTTGAGAGTTCCTCAGACCTCAGAATTGTCGGTGCGAAGAATATTCGAAGGGCCTGACCATTCCCTTTATTTGGCAACGCCGGATAGAGGGTTGTTTGTTTTTAGCCATGGGGAGTGGAAAAACTATATCAGCTCCCAGGGAGAGGGAGCTAACAATGTCTATTCTGTCTTGGCCGATTCTGAAGGGCGAACCTGGGTTGGTTCGATGGAAGGATTGTACATTCTTGATCATGATCTTTTGAGAAGGGCAAATGTCGACGGCTTTCAAATCAAGAGGCCGGTTTATTTTATTGTTGAGGACAAGAAAGCAAGGCTCTGGTTCGGGACGGATAACGGAGTGATTCGCTGGGATGGACAGCATTGGAGACAATATTCTGTCAGCGAAGGCCTTGCTGGCCATGAAACGAACAGGGCCGCAGGATTTGTCGATAGCCAGGGCAGAGTCTGGATTGGCACAGAAAGGGGGGTCTCCTGCTATCAAGAAGAATTTGATAATCTCAACCTTCCTCCTCCTCTGGTCGAGTTGTCATTCTTGGAAGCTTCCGGAGAGAGAATTCCGGTCCAACATGTGAAGAAACTAGCTTTCAATAAGAACAATCTTGTCTTCCATTTCAAAGGCATTTCCTTTATAGATGAAGATGCAGTCCGCTATACGAGCAAGCTCGAAGGGTTTGATAAAGACTGGTTGGCTGAATATCAGTCTATTGCCCAGCAGATAAGATACACCAATCTTCCTCCAGGGCGCTATCGTTTTCATCTGCGGGCAAGGAATGCCGCCGGCGTTTGGAGCGATGTCGTCTCTTCTCCAGGATTTGTCATTCGCAGGCCTTTCTGGAGGGAATGGTGGTTTTACCTGCTTTCATTTCTTTTTATCGGCTTTGTTTTTTACAGTGTACAAAGATATTTTTCTGAGAAACGTTACTTTTTATCCCTGAAGAAGCAAGTTGAAGAGAGGACAGTCCAGCTTCGCCAGTCAGAGAAAAGATACAGGTCTCTTGTCGAGACAGCTCTTGAGGGCATAGGAATTACAGACCCTGACGAAAATTTTATCTTCGTCAACGATTCCTTTGCTAAGATGCTCGGCTACGAGAAAAAAGAGCTTCTGGGCCTCAACCTCAGCCAGGTTTCCAATAAAGAAGGATTCGCTGAATTCAAAAAAGAAACAGAGAAAAGGCGAAGAGGGGAGTCATCCCGGTATGAAGCCATTTTATACACCAAGTCAGGAAAACCGAGGAATTTTATCGTCTCCGCCTGTCCTTTTTTTGACGAGAACAGGGATTTCGCAGGGACGCTGGCCATGGTTTCTGATATCAGCGAACTCAAGAAGGCCGAGGAGAGATTGAAGGCATCGCTCAAGGAAAAAGAGGTTCTTCTTCAGGAAGTTCACCATCGAGTGAAGAACAATCTGCAGATCATCTCTAGCCTTCTCAACCTCCAGGCCGGATACATCAAGGATAAAAAGATTTCCGGGATGTTCAAGTCAAGCCAGGACCGCATCCGGTCCATGTCGCTCATCCATGAAAGGCTTTATCAATCCAGGGACTTCGCCAAGATTGACACGGTTGACTACATCCGCAAGCTGACCTTGAGCTTGTTCAAATCCTACAAAGTCAACACCAACCTTATAAAATTGAAAGTCGATGTCAAAGATGTTTTTCTGGATATCAATACACTCATTCCCTGCGGGTTGATTATCAATGAGCTCGTCACCAACTCGCTGAAGCATGCTTTTCCCGGCGGCAGGCAGGGTGAAATAAATATTGACCTTAGCCAGGATAAAGATAATAAAGTCACACTGACTGTGGCAGATAACGGCGCCGGCATGCCGAAGAGTTTTGACCTGAAAAGCGAGAAGTCATTGGGAATCCGCCTGGTCTCTATCTTAGCCAGCCAGATTGGCGGCTCTTTGGAGATTGAAAGAGAAAAGGGGACGAGATTTAAGATTAGATTCTGAAATTAAAATCCTCTACACATAATAAAAGAAATTTTTTATATTTGGCAAAATTTTATTTTTGGTTATAGTAACTCCAAATTGAGACTCAAAATGGAAATTATAGACCGATCTTTATCAACACCAAGGCAGAGTTTTTTCTTGTAGTCATTTAATCCATCTTATTTTTGCTTGTCGCTCGACTTGCTTGAAATCTCTGTCACCAGTTACCAGCTCACATTTCTTTTTTATGGCTAAAGCGGCCGCAAAGCAATCTGCATAAGACATTTTATTCGATGCCTTTAGATGAGCTGCCTGCAAGGTTATCTCTTTGTTGGCGTCAACAATTTGTATTGGAAGCGCTTTCATTGCATCTTCTGCCAGTTTAGCAGTGTTTTCACCGCCAACTCGCAAAGCATGATAAATAACCTCGCCCCAATTGACTACACATAAAAAAACCTCCAACTGTTCGGCGACGCAATCATCGAATATTTTTGCTACTTCTTCATAACCCTCTTCCTTCTCAAGGTAAGCTATCAGGGCATAGCTATCCACTACGGATGGTTTCATAATTCTCTTTCCTTCTTTTTATCTTCCATGAGAGATTTTAGTATTTTCCCTTTTGTATCGATAATTCCAGCCAGACTCTCAAAGTAGTTTTTGTCTAAGGGCTGGATAATCAGTTTTTTATCTTGCTCTATGAATGCAACTCTTGTTCCTTTTTTGATGCCGAATTTTCTTCGGATT
>CAZJXZ010000152.1:0-6305 GCA_964549955.1 uncultured Eubacteriales bacterium | reverse complement strand
ATCGAAGAGATAGAGAAATTTCGGCTCTGCTCCTACACTGAAAAATCGCAGCGTTACATTACTCTCAGGGATGACTTTGTCATCCCACAAGAGATTAGGAGAGCCGGAAAGAAGGAGATTTTTGTAAAGACAGTCAAAGCCCAGAGCGCCCTCTACCGCAAGCTCTACAAAAAGCTGAGGTCTCATTTTTTTGAAAAGAATAGGGAGATGGCAGCCAATCCCAGGAAACATCCCATCCTGGATGGTTGGGCCAAGGAGGATGCCCGCTATGTGGTGAGCTTGGCCACTGAAGGCCAGCTGGGCATGACAGCCAACGCCCGCAACCTGGAATTCATGATTCGCCGCTTCGCCTCAAAAAAGCTGGAAGAACTCCGCGAGTTCAATAAAAAAATTTATTCCCTGGCTAAAGAAGTCGCTCCCTCCATCATTCTTTTTACCGAGGCCAATGATTTCGATGCCAAGACCTATGATGAGCTCGAGGAGAAAGCTAAATCATTGCTCAAAACTTCAAGAAATAGTAAGGAGCTGGTCTCGCTCGTCGATTTTACTTCAGAAGCAGATACAAGACTGGTTGCCTCTCTTCTCCACACCTCTTCCTCCTTACCTTATGAGGAGTGTTACAAGAAGGCAAGAGCATTGAAGCCCGGCGAAAAGAAGGGATTCCTAAGAGCGGCCTACAAGCATATGGAGTTTTATAACTTCCCGCTCCGTGAGTTCGAGTATGTGAGCCTGACCTATGACCTTGTCGTCTCAGCCGCCTGCTTTGCTCAGCTCAAGCGCCACCGCATGGCGACGCTGACCGCTCAAGAATACAATCCAGAGCATGGAGTGACTGTGCCTCCTTCGATAGAAGCCGTCGGCTTAACCAAAGAATTCATGGAGATGATGAGAGAGACAGAGGATGTTTATTCGGATTTGAAGAGAGCTTTAGAGTGCGGTGCAGAATATGTGCTGACCAATGCCCACCGAAGGCGGGTTTTGCTCAAGGTCAATGCCAGAGAGCTCTATCATATCTCGAGGCTGAGGGAGGATGCTTCAGCCCAGTGGGATATCTGTCGACTCACAGCGCAGATGAGCAAGCTGGCCAGAGAAGCCATGCCTCTGACCTGCCTTCTACTTGGAGGAAAGGACGCTTATCCTGAATTGTACCAGAATGTCTTCGGCAAGCCCCCGAAATTTTTCCCGCCTGAACTCTAGCTGCTGCTAGAGCTTAAACTCTAGGTTGAGATCTATCCCGCCATAAGCATAAGTACCAACTATCGCCATTCCGACTCTTCCAATTTTTCCTTCGCTCAGATACCACTCAAGGTCGAATTGTTCGGGCCCGTTGTAGGGCACAAACAAATAGCCTCTTCGATAGCGCTTGATCATCTCACCGAAGATTCTGAAGTTTAGGTTCATTTTGGAGCCGAGCCTGTATTTCAAGCCTCCGCTTATTTTATATTTTATTTGTGTTTTTTTTGGCCCGAGCCTGAACCTGTTCAGCAACCGGTCTTTGTCTCCACTCAAAAGGTAAAATCCGGCTCCGCCAGAAATATAGGGATAGAGCCTTTGATCGATACGCCTTCTCAGGGGAGCAATGACAGACAGTCCGACCGAGGAGATGCTCCATTGTTCCCGGTAGGGCTCTTCGATGTGGTTGACTTCGATGTAGCTGTAGCCAGTTGGTGAAGACCGATCTTCGACCCACTGTCCATACCATTCCAGATGGGAGAAGTAGCTGGCTTGCTGATGGCTCAACTCCAATTGAAATCCCATGCGGGGATTGGGGAAATATTGAAGGTTGAGGTTCAGGCACTGTTTCATCCGTGCCTGTTCTTTAAAATAAATCTCGTCTTCATAGAGAATTTCATTTTTATTTAAAGCCGGGTCAAGTCCAAGAGAATAGCCTCCTCCAAAGCTGAGAATGATCTCCCTCTTTTTTGCGGCTATGCAGAGCGGGCAGAGAATGAGCAGCGAAATAAGAATGAAAAGAGAGTGCTTAATCTTCATTGGCTATTTTTAGCTCAAATAATGTGCAAGAAATGTGCCATCATAATCTGGAATTTAACACAATTTTTCTCCCTCTTTTTGTCCTCGGCTGATGACAGCTGTCTCCTCTTGGTCAGGTGAGAAGATAAAATTCAGCCCTCAAGGCTTATTTATTAGCTTTTATGATCTTATAAAATTTCTTTTTTCCTATCTTCAGGATGACCTCGCTTTTTTTTCTTAAGTCTAATTTGAAGTTAACATCCCCGACCCTCTGTCCATCGAGGTAAATCCCGCCCTGGCGGATGACTCTTTTTGCCTCCTTGCTGGAAGGGAAAAGGCTGTTGTTGACCATCAGTTCGACGAGCAGAGCCTGAGGAGCTTCAAGCTCGATTTCTTCGATTTCCGAAGGAATCTCTTTGTTCTTGAAAATTCTTTCGAATTCCTGGGCTGCCTTTTCCGCCTCTTCCTTTCCCCAGAAATCAGAGACAAGGGTCTGGGCAAGCTGTGATTTCAAGTCTCTGGGATTGACCTTTTCTTCCTTGACTTCTTTTTTCCATTTTTCAATCCGGGACATAGGCTCGTCGGTGAGAAGCTCGTAATAGCGGAACATCAGAGGGTCGGAGATGGACATGATTTTTCCAAAGATCTGTGCAGGCGGCTCGGTGATGCCCACATAGTTGTTCAGAGATTTGCTCATCTTCTCCACGCCGTCCAGCCCCTCCAAGAGAGGCACGGTCATGATGACCTGCGGCTCTTGTCCGAATTCTCTCTGAATCTCGCGGCCGACGAGCAGGTTGAATTTCTGGTCAGTCCCGCCGAGCTCTACGTCCGCCTTGAGGGCTACAGAGTCGTAAGCCTGCATCAGGGGGTAGAGGATTTCGTGGGCGGAGATTGGCTGTCCTTTTTTCAGCCGATTGGAGAAATCGTCCCTTTCCAGGATGCGGGCCACCGTATATTTGGCAGCGAGGTTGATGACCTCGAAGCTCGTCAGCTTTCCCAGCCAGCGGGAGTTGAAATCGATGACGGTCTTGACGCGGTCGAGAATCTTGAATATCTGGGCCTTGTAGGTTTCAGCGTTCTTGTTGATCTCTTCTCGGCTCATCGGAGGACGGGTGGCTGACCTTCCTGAAGGGTCGCCGATCAGCCCGGTGAAATCGCCGATGAGAAAAATGACCTCATGGCCAAGGTCCTGGAAATGCTTCATCTTCCGCAGGAGGACGGTGTGGCCGAGGTGGATATCCGGAGCAGTGGGGTCAAAGCCTGCTTTGACTCTCAGAGGCTTTTTTTGCTGCAGAGAGCGGGCGATCTTGGCTTTGAGCTCATCCTCCTGGATGATATCCACGCATCCTTTTCTCAGGTATTCGAACTGCTCTTCAACTTGTTTCATCATCTTATGAAAACTCTTCTTTCCTGGACTTCGAGCTTTCCCTCGAAATAGAGCCTGACCGCCTCTGGATAGATTTTATGCTCTTCCTTCAGGATGCGGTCGCTCAGCGTTTCTTCGCTGTCATCCTGGAGAACAGGCACAACTGCCTGGAGGATGATCGGACCCATATCGACATCCTCAGTGACAAAATGAACGGTCGCTCCAGAATATTTCACTCCCCAATCAAGGGCTTTCTGCTGAACATGAAGACCGGGGAAGGAAGGAAGCAGGGCAGGGTGGATATTCATGATCGAGTTTCGAAACTCGCGGCAGAAGGAAGGGCTGAGGATTCTCATGTAGCCTGCTAGGCAGATCAGGTCCACACCTCTTTTCTTGAGTTCTGCGATAAGGGCTTTTTCATACTCTTCTTTGCTGGGGAAAGACTTTGGGTCGAGAAACAGAGTTTCAAGCTTGAAATCCTTGGCAATCTTAAGCCCTGGCGCATCCTGCTTGTTGCTGTGGACTAGGGCGATCTCGGCGTTTATTTTTCCGGCGAGGATGGCCTCCTGGATGGCTTTGAAGTTTGAGCCTCGGCCAGAGATGAAGACTGCAATTTTCCCTTTCTTCTTTGGGCTCCGAAAAATTTCTTCTGTCATTTTATTTTCCCTTATTTAATCTTAAAGATTTCGGCAATAGCCTGTTTCCAGGCTTTATAAGCCTTATCGACTGCAATGTCGATGACTTTTTGCTCGAGATGGGAAATCGTTATTCTTTCGCCCCCTGTTTCTCCTAGGAACTCCGCTTTCATTTTTCTTTTGGCGGCGAGGTCATGAAGCTTCTGCAAATTTTTCTTTTTTACCGTGACCACAATTCTGGACTGAGTTTCTCCGAAAAGAAGAGCATCGCGCCGAATCCTGTCTTTGAGGTCAAGGTTTATGCCGATTTTTTTGGGACTGAGAAAGGAGCATTCGGCAAGACAAACAGCCAAGCCTCCCTCTGAGACATCGTGAGCAGATTCGAGAATTCCGAGAGAGATAGCTTCCAGGCAGAGCTCTTGGACATTTTTTTCTTCTCGTAGGTTGACCTGCGGCGGCAAGCCCTTTTCCAAATTGAAAAGGCACTTGAGGTATTCGGAGCCGCCAAGCTCTTCCTTGTTTTCTCCGAGAAGGACGACCGCGTCTCCTTCGTTCTTGAACCCCGGGCTTACGGCCTTGCTCGCATCTTCGACGATACCCACCAATCCCAGGACAGGAGTGGGATAGACTGAAATCCCTTCGGTGTCGTTGTAAAAGCTCACATTTCCGCCGGTGACTGGAATTTCAAACTTTTTACAGGACTCGGCAATTCCCTCGATAACTTCTTTAAATTGCCACATGATTTCTGGTTTTTCCGGATTGCCGAAATTCAGACAGTTTGTGACTCCTGCGGGCTTTGCCCCGACGCAGGCCAGGTTCCGGCAGGCTTCAGCCACAGCAATTTTTCCCCCAGTCCTTGGGTCCAGGTAGGTGTAGAGGGAGTTTCCATCCAGAGTTATGGCCAGGGCTTTCTTTTTGTTTTTAAGCCTTAGAAGGGCGGCATCAGCGCCAGGAAGGAGGGCGGTGTTGATTTGAACCATATGGTCGTACTGCCTGTAAACCCATTCTTTGTTGGCGATTGTCGGGGCGCAGAGGAGTTCGAGAAAAGCTCGATTGTAATTTTGAGGCAAGGAGGGAAGCTCAAGCCTGTTTGTCGATTCAAGATAAGAAGGCTTTTTGCTCTCTCGTTCATAGACCGGGCAGCGGTTGATGATGGCCTCAAGAGGAAGGTCGACAACGATTTTTCCGCCAGCTTTGACCTTGATCCTTCCTCCTTCAGTGACCTGGCCGATGGCCACCGCGTCCAAGTCCCATTTGGCGAAGACTTCCTGCACTTTTTTGACTTTCTCTTTCTTGACCACGATGAGCATTCTTTCCTGAGATTCGGAGAGCATGATCTCGTAGGGCGTCATGCCTTCTTCTCTTTGAGGCACAAGGTCGAGGTCGACCTCGATTCCTGATTTTGATTTTGCCGCCATCTCAGTCGTGGAACAGGTAAGTCCAGCAGCACCCATATCCTGGACGCCGACGATCATTCTTTCGGCCATGATTTCCAAGCAGGCCTCCAGCAAGAGCTTCTCCTTGAATGGATCTCCAACCTGGACATTCGGCCTTTTCTGCTCTAAATCCTGGCCGAATTCTGCTGAAGCCATGGTCGCGCCATGGATACCATCCCGGCCAGTTTTTGCTCCGACATAAAGCACCGGATTTCCCTTTCCTTCAGCTCTGGCATAGAAGATTTTATACTTTTCTGCGATTCCAAGACAACAAACGTTGACCAAGGGATTGAGGGAGTAGCAGTTGTTGAAGTAGACTTCTCCTCCCACTGTAGGAACTCCGATCGAGTTTCCGTAGCCGGATATTCCTGAGACCACGCCTTCCATGATGGCTTTGTTCTTGGAATTAGACAGGGGTCCGAAGCGAAGCGAGTCGAGGAGAGCGATGGGCCTTGCCCCCATGGTGAAAATATCCCTCAGAATTCCTCCAACCCCTGTGGCTGCTCCTTGGTAAGGTTCGATAAAAGAGGGATGGTTGTGCGATTCAATCTTGAAGACGGCGGCCAACCCGTCGCCAATATCTATGACTCCTGCGTTTTCGCCAGGCCCTTGGATGACATTTCTGCCTTTAACCGGCAATTTCTTAAGGTGGATTTTGGAGCTCTTGTAGCTGCAGTGCTCTGACCACATCAGAGAAAAAATTCCAAGCTCGGTGATGTTTGGCTCGCGGCCGATGAGCTGGACAATTCTTTCGTATTCTTCCAAAGTCAGGTTATGCTCTTTGATAATATTCTTGTCAATCATGGTTTAAAAAATCGCCGCCTTTATAATTTGTTGTATAAGGCGAAGGCAGAGTGGTGAGAAAGCCGTGTGAAAGGCTGAGCGGGCAAGGTTCCT
>CAZJXZ010000151.1:0-6315 GCA_964549955.1 uncultured Eubacteriales bacterium | reverse complement strand
GGATAAAAAGTCAGGCTCCCCTCTTCTCCAAGATTTCAAGCAAGCTGGAAAAGATAGATGAAATTAGGGAAGAGCTCAAAAACATAGTCTCCAAAGAGGTAAATGCTGAAAGCCGAAAAAGCTGAAAATATGGGGATACATTACCGAATTCAACTCAATCCTCCGAAAGCAGAATATGTCCCGAGTGCGAATTCGGTACAGGTCCCCATATTTTATTTCGTTCCCTTGCCTAATCAAGAAAAGCTATGATATTATTTTTTTTGTGGTCAATTTCATATTTAATCTTATTATAATATTCTCTGTCGCTCTTCAGCCAACAACCCAAAACATCGAAAAAGCTTTTCTCCAGAACAGCCCAAGAATTCTCTACTCCCTTTTCTCCTCAGAAAGTTCCATAAATATTTCGCTCCCCGAACCCATCTATTTCTCTGACCAGGTCAGCAATGAGCAGGCTTTCTTTCTCTTCAGAAAAGTATTTTCTTCCTTTACCACATTGGAATTCTATCCAGAGGAAGAGTTCCCTCTTCCTGCAGAAAGCCAGAGTCTTATCTTCAAGGCAAGATGGTCCTTTAAAAACAATAAAACCAACGACCAGCATCCAACCCACATCTTCTTCTACCTGATAAATGAAAAACTTAAGAATTCATGGAAAATAATAGAAATCAAAGCAGAGAAAATTTGAGCATCTTCAAAACGTCGTTCAAAAATAAAATCTTCTTTTATGGATTTATCTCCGGCGGCCTACTGGCTGCGGTTCTTCTCCTGCTAACCTTTTTTCTCCCCACCTTCATTTCTGCAAATTATTATCAGAAAAGATTAGGCGAACTGCGCAGCCAGGCTAAAGCCATCAAAAATGAGTTCGCAAGCCTTATTCGCTCTCAAAACGATAAGCAAAAATTATTGTCTGATTCTCCCTTTCCAGCCAAAAAGAATGAAATATTCAACCTTTTCAAAAAAATTGGCTTCGACAAAGAAAAAGAAGGGGTCGGCTATTTTAACGGAAAAAGCGAGCCGGTCCTCTGGCTGGGAAACATCGTCGACTCAAGCTCTCTCTTTGAGGATGAAAGAAAAGACGTTTTTCTGGAAAAGAAAAGTTCTTTCCTCATTCGACATAAAGCCTCTGTTTACCTCCTGTCGGCTCAAAAAGTCAGGGAGAATGAGTATGTCATTCTTTACCGGCTCTTGGCCTTCATCCCTCAATTCAAAACTCCTTACCTCAAAGAATATCATTTCTTAGGGCCGAAACTCCTGAGCCATTGTAATATCACCTACTGGGATTTCCGGGAAGATGTTTCCAGATTCGAAAAGCTCTTCTCTAGACACGAAGATGAATACACTGGTCAACCAAGGCAACAGGACAGGGTAGAAACAATTCTTTTTCCCCTTAGAAACGAAGAGAAGAAGATTGTAGCCACAGCAGACCTTAGCTCACCGTCCCTTTCGGAAAAAATTTCGAGCCAAAAAGAGAATCTTTATCTGTTTTTCTACATCCTCATCGGAATCTCGCTCCTCTCTCTGCTCATCCATCTCGTTAAATCGCCCTCATTTTATAGAGAAAGAAAGCTCCTTCCTGGAATTTTCGTTGTTTCGATTTTAGCCGGGCTCAGGCTCATATTCTTTCCTTTGAGCAACCTGGGAAAAATTCAATCTCTCCCTTTCTTTTCCCCTTCTTCCGCAAGTTTCATTTCTCTCTGGGATTTCACCAAGTCTCCGGCTGATATCTTTCTCAGCTCTCTCCTTCTCTTTTTTATCACCGCTTGCCTGCTGAATTACTCGCGGCACTTCTTTGAAGGGGAGAGAAGAAAATCCTCCTTTCCCATTCTCCTGGCATTGAATTCTATCTTTATTTTCATCTCGCTCTTCCTGATCTTTGCCTTTCAAGAAATTTTGTTCCGGCTGGTTTCAAACTCCAACATAAACTTGCTTCGCTTCTCTTTCGATATCTCTTTCCTTCTCCTCCATCTCGGCATTCTGTTTTTCTTCCTCGTTTTTCTTTTCGCTGTCTTCATCGGATTGGCCATTGTCTCTCGCTTTTCCTCAGGAGTTATTTTCTCTCTTTCTATTCTCTTGCTGGAATTCGGAGCCTATCTTCTTATCTTTAAGGATAGAAACAGTCCCGTCCTTCTTTTCCTTCAGGCTTCAATCATTGCCTTGATTTTATTTCTCGCCTTTTTCCCATCAATTCGAAAAAGAAAAGAAGTTTTGTTTCCGGCCTTGTGCTTGTGCACGCTATTTATCTACACCTCCCTTGACTATTCCTCGTCCAACAGAAGCCGGTCCCTCATCCAGAATTCGCTGCAAAACGTCATAAAATCCGAGGAGAATTGGGGAATCTTCTTATTAAAGCAGTCCTTGCCAGAGGTTGATAAAAGAAAAGAAGCCATTATTTCTTTTTTTAAAAGGTCTCAGCCGCTTGACCTGGCTCATAATCTTTGGGAAAGAACTCTTGTGGCAAAATTCAACTGGTATTCGAGCTTAGAAATATTGAATCCCGGAGGAGAGATCCTATCCCGCTTTTCTCTAAACGTGCCCAAGCTCTATCGCCTTGATCTTGAACTTCCCCCAAGCCAGGACTGGTCTTTCTCTCGATTAAACATCCCTTTCATGGGCGAAGCCAAGGACTTTCTTCTCGCCTATAAAGACTGGTTTGATGCAGAGAACCATCTTGGGAGAACAATTTTCTATCTTTCTGTGGATTACGATATGCTTCCCTTTCTCTACTCTGCCAATCCCTACTTCGAGCTTCTGCGTGTGACCTCCATACCCTCTCTGAACCAGCTCGACTTCGGATTTGCTATTTTTGACATGGAGGGTAAGCTGCTTTTCAACCCCAACGAAATATCCTCGGGGCTTGCGCCCGGCATCCTGGCCAAAATCACCTCTTCTCAGGATTCTCTCTGGTCTGCTTTCAGCGACAGGGGAAAAAAATATGAGTCTTTCCACTTTAGAAAAGACAGCAGAATTTATTCCCTCTTTTTGCCTAAAAAAAATTTCATTAATTACAGCGCTGAGTTCTTGAAGTTATTCTTTTCCTATCTTGCCTTTTTCCTCTTTTTCTTTTTACTCTTCTCACTCCTGTCAAGAAAAAAATTCAGAAATCTCTTCTGGTCTTTTTCCAACCGAGTCTATGTCTCTTTTGCCGCGGCGGTCATCATCCCCACTCTTCTCTTCACCTTTTTCAGCAGAAATTTCTTTGGGCAAATCTTCAGCCATCAATTCACGGATAAGGCCGAAGCTCAGGCTAACCTTGCCCAGCGCGTAATGGAAGACTTTATTCTTTTCCAGCAAGAAGAGATGGTTTCGCCGGTCATTCCGCCTGAAAACATAGTCCTTTGGATAAGCTCTACGATTTCAAACGATGTGAATTTATTCCAGAATGGAAAGCTCATCTCTTCCAGCCGCAGAGAATTTTTTGACTACGGGCTTCTCTCGGATTATATCGACGGAGAAATCTACTATAAAATTCAGTATGAGAATAATCCCTTTTACACCCAGACCCAGAAAATCGGCGACTATTCTTTCCACACCCTGACCGCACCCTTCTTTCTTAGAGAATCTCTTCTTCTCATCTCACTTCCCTTCCCTCTGGAACAGCAGGAAATAACAAAAGCTACCGAAGGATTAATCGAGTTTCTGTTCTTCATCTCGGTCTTCTTCATCGCTGCCGTCCTCATTTTTGCCCGGGGCATAGGGAGCACGATCGTCAATCCCATAAAAAAGCTTCTGATCGGTACGAAAGAAGTGAGTTTAGGGAACCTCGAGATATCCATCTCCCATAAGCCGCAGGACGAAATGAAGACTTTGATCGACGGCTTCAATACCATGGTCCAGAACCTGAAAAAACAGCAACAGGAATTAGCCGAGATGAGTAAAAAAGCAGCCTGGGCAGAAATTGCCCGCAAAGTCGCCCACGAAATCAAGAATCCTCTGACTCCCATCCAGCTCTCGGCAGAGCATCTGCTGAAAGTTTTCCAAGATAGAGGTATGGATTTTGACCAAACTCTCAAGGAATCGGTCTACTATATCATCAAGGAAGTCGAAAACCTGAGAAAAATATCCCAAGAATTCTTGGACTTTTCCAAAGACAGAATTCTTCAAACAGAGCTCTTTGACCTGAAGGAACTCGTCAAGGAAACAATCTCTCCTTATAAAAAGACTCTCTCAGAAAGAATCAAGTTCAAAGAAAAATACCAAGGCCAAAATTTCAATTACCAAGGAGATAAAGACAGGATAAGGATTGCGTTGAGAAACATCTTCACCAACTCCATCGAGGCCATTGGCGATAAAGGGGCGATCGAAGTCAAGGTTTCTGAGGAAAAGGAAGGAATAAATCTTGAAATCAAGGACAATGGAATAGGCATGGAAAGAGAAGTGCTGGAGAGAGTCTTTGAGCCTTATTTCTCGACAAAGGATTCAGGGTCTGGGCTGGGTCTTCCTATCGCCAAAAAGGTCATCGAAGACCACGGCGGATCCATCCGAGTCTCGAGCCAAAAAAATAAGGGGACAAAAATTTTAATAAGCCTGCCTAAAATGCCACCAGCGCCATAAAAGGGGACAGTCCCTTTTTTCCTTTTTCTCTTTGTGGCGTCGCTGTTGCTAGAAAAAAGGGGACTGTGCCCTTTTATTTTTTTTATATTTATGGAAAAATGTTGCTTCTCCGATTAAAAACTGGAGTTACAGGATGTCAAAAATTCTAGTGATTTATTTCAGCCAGACAGGAAACACAAAAAAAGTCGCTGAGGCCATTTACCAAGCCCTGGAAGGAGATAAAGTGATCAAAGCCGTGAATGAAGTCCAGGAAGTGGACGAATTCCACCTGATGTTTATCGGTTTTCCTGTCCATTCCCACGGCGTTCCTTTCAAAATCGAGCGCCTGCTCAAGCAAATCCCCCAAGGCAAAAAAATTGCACTCTTTTGCACTCATGGCTCACACACAGGAAGTCGCCTTTCGAGAGAGGCCTTGGAGCATGCGGTCACAGTGGCTTCAAAAGCAAAAATCTTGGCCACTTTCTCCTGCAGGGGCAGGGTTTCTCACGCTGCACTCGAAGCTTTGAGCAAATCTCCAGAGCACATAGCTTGGACGGAAATGGCTGCATCTGCCCAAAGTCATCCAACTGAGGGAGATTTGGAGGATGCCAGGTCATTCGCCAGATGGGTGATGACCCTCAGCGCTCATCATAGAGCTTAGAGCAAAAAGCTATTTTTTCTTCTCCTTCAGCTCTATAAGAACACCGTTGAAATTGCGGGGATGGATGAAGGCAATCAGGCTTTCACCCGCGCCTTTTTGAGGGCTTTCCTGAACGAACTGAATTCCTCTCTTTTTCAGCTCTTCCATCACCTTTTCAATGTTATCGACTTCAAAACAGAAGTGATGGATTCCCTCCCCTCTTTCTTTCAGGAATCTTTCAAGCGCAGACCCTTCCCCGAATGGAGTCAGCAGCTCAAGGGAAGGGCCGCCCTTCGAGCTCAAATGCGCCAGCCTCACCCCTCTCTCTTTTATCTCCTCAATCCCTTTCACCTCGAGCTCCAATAATCCAGACCACTTTTCTATGCTCTTCTCAAGATTTTTCACGGCGATTCCGATATGCTCGATCTTCATTTCAGTCTCCTGCGAGGACTCTGGCCGTCAGCGGCTTTTTTTCAATTTCCCGACTATCTTATCGGCAACAGTATAAGGGTCAACTTCTCTTTTATAAATTCTTTCGACGAGGTTTTCAAATTCAGAGGAAGAGATATGCCGGGTCACATTCTGGTAGATCTTTTCACTGATAATGTCTTTCAGCATCCAGGAAATCAATCGTTTCTTCCTGGCGGCAAGGAATTCCTGGTCTTTGCTGGCCAGCAAGGCCTCGATCTCGCTGACCAGGAGCTTCACTCCTTCGCCTTTGGTGGCAACAGTTTTGACCACAGGGGGCAAGGCTTTTCCGCCCAGACCCAAATCCAGCACAGCCCGAAGCTGTCTCTCCATTCTTTCAGCACCTGGAGAGTCAGCTTTGTTGAGAACAAAAATGTCCGCAATCTCCATAATCCCTGCCTTGAAGACTTGAATCTCATCCCCAGTTCCGGGAGTTAAAATGACCAAAACAATATCTGCCAGTTTCACAACTTCAACCTCATCCTGGCCCACTCCGACTGTTTCCACCAGAATGATATCTTTGCCTGCAGCTTCGAGGATGGCAATGGCTTCGCCTGTCGCCTGGGCCAAGCCGCCAAGATGGCCTCGGGTGGCCATGCTGCGGATGAAGACCTCTGAGTCGACGCTGTGCTCCATCATTCTTATCCTGTCTCCCAGAATCGCTCCTCCGCTGAAAGGGC
>CAZJXZ010000150.1:0-6337 GCA_964549955.1 uncultured Eubacteriales bacterium | reverse complement strand
GGCAAAAGCTGCTCGGTTCCAGGCTTCGCTCTCCTCTCTCTTCGAGAGAGGAACCCTGCCCGCTCAGCCTTCCACACGGCTTTCGAACCACTCTGCCTTCGCCTGGCAATATAAAGCGGCGTGTCTTCGAAACATCCAGCCTGATCCATAACAAGGCTCTTAATCACAAAAAAAGATGCAATCAGAGTGGCGGTTGAATTTTGGGAATCATTCCTTTAGAATGTGGGCAAATGGAAAAAATCAGGATTAGCGGGAATAATAATTTCCAGCTAAAAGGGAAAGTTAAAATCAGCGGAGCTAAAAACGCTGTTTTACCCTCGATTGCTGCCTGCCTCTTGACCAGAGAAAAAGTACGTTTGAAGAATGTGCCTATGGTTAAAGATGTCTTTACCATATTAACCCTGATGAAGGAAGTCGGCGCCAGCTATCAGTTGAAAAAGAATTCTTTATCCATCCAAGTCAAGGACTTTAAGTCAGCTGAAGCTTCTTATGAGCTGGTCAGGGCAATGAGGGCCTCCATCCTTGTCCTCGGTCCGC
Source organism: uncultured Eubacteriales bacterium (assembly GCA_964549955.1). Classification (GTDB taxonomy): domain Bacteria; phylum Acidobacteriota; class Aminicenantia; order Aminicenantales; family Aminicenantaceae; genus CAZGMN01. The sequence continues at coordinate 5,800 of CAZJXZ010000150.1, read as the reverse complement.
TTTTGGCTCGCTTCGGAAAAGCCGTTGTCGCTTTGCCCGGCGGCTGCGCCATAGGCTCGCGGCCTATAGACCTCCATATCCACGGGCTTGAAAAACTGGGCGCCTCGATAAACCTCGAGCACGGCTACATCAAGGCTGAAGCAAAAAGCCTTCAAGGAACAGCAATAGAATTCGAAAAGAAAACAGTCGGAGGAACAGAAAACTTGGTCATGGCTGCTGCCTTGGCCAAGGGTGAGACCATTTTAAAAAAATGCGCTCTGGAGCCAGAGGTGACGAACCTCTGTCAGCTATTGATCAAGATGGGAGCCAAGATTGATGGAGTCGGAGAAGAGACCATTCGCATCAAGGGAGTCAAAGAGCTGGGCGGAGCCTCTCACGACATCATCCCTGACCGGATTGAAGCAGGGACTTTCCTTGTTGCCGGGGCTTTAACCAGAGGCAATATCATCCTAACTCATACCCGACCAGATCATCTCGGCGTTATCATTGAAAAATTGAGGTATTCAGGAGCAGCAATCGAGAAACTCAACAACCATTCCCTCCAGGTCATAGGAAGCGAAGAGATCAAGCCTCAGGATATTACCACTTCTCCCTACCCCGGGTTTCCGACAGATATGCAGGCACAGTTTATTGTCTTGATGACTCAGGCTTCTGGAACATCGATCATTACCGAGACTATCTTCGACAGGCGCTTCTCCCACATCAACGAACTCCTTCGCCTGGGCGCCAATATCGAGGTTTCTGGAGACAAGGCCATTGTCAAGGGAAAAACTCCCCTTTCCGGAGCTGAGACCATAGCCACCGATTTGAGGGCTTCGGCCTCTCTTGTCTTGGCAGGCTTGATTGCCAATGGAGAAACCATCATCAACGATGTCGAACACCTGGACCGTGGCTATGAGAAACTTGAAGAAAAGCTTAAGTCTCTCGGAGCCAGCATTGAAAGAATAAGAAAATAGGAGAAGAGGCCAGAAAGGAGGTAAGAGACTATGGAAATCACATGGCTGGGACATTCTGCTGTAAAATTACACGGCTCGAAAATTGTCTACATCGACCCCTTCTTAACCGGAAACCCTGCTGCGGCCATATCCGCGGATAAAATTACAAAAGCAGATGTCGTTGTCGTCACCCATTATCATGGTGACCATCTGGGCGATGCTTTCGCCATCTGTAAACTGACAGGTGCGACACTCGTAGTCATTCACGAGATCGCCGTCGAAGCCGCAGAACAAGGTATCTTAGCCGAAGGCATGAACATCGGCGGCACAGTGGAAGTCAAAGGAGTCAAAGTCCATATGGTGCAAGCTCTTCACTCTGCGGAAAAAGGTGACCCGGCAGGAGTGGTGGTCGAAATGGACGGAAAAAAAATCTACCATGCCGGTGACACTGGATTGACCTATGACATGAAACTCATCGGTGAATTCTTCAAGCCAGACCTGAGCTTCCTGCCCATCGGAGATCGCTACACCATGGGTATTCCCTCGGCGGCCAAGGCTGCGGAGTTCATTCAGAGCAAAAAAATCATTCCGGTCCATTACAACACTTTCCCGATTGTCAGCGCTGATCCTCAAGAATTCAAAAGAAGAGTCGGACGGTGGGCAGAAGTCATCATCCTCAAGCCAGGAGAGACGTACCGTCTCTAGCCTCTCAAGAGTCTCTCTCTTCAATTTTGCAACATAAAAATGCCATATTTGATAGACGGCAACAATTTGCTGGGGCATATATTCCCCACTAGCTTCAGGGAAAAGCAAAGCAAATTCAACTTGATCTATGACCTTTTTATTTTTCAGCGTCGAAAAAGGACGAGGGTTTCTGTTGTCTTCGATGGCAGAGCTGAGCCAAGCCTAGAAAAATTTCAGAAAAAAAAGTTCTCGATCATCTACCCTCCTTTGGGCCAGAATGCTGATGGAATCATCAAAGATATCATCTCCAACGAGACAGACTTAAGAAGATTCTTTGTCATAAGCTCAGACCAGGAGATTAAAAGATTTGCCAAGTCGAAAGGAGCCAAGACTCTGAGCTCGAAAGATTTTAGCCGTGAACTCAAAACCATATTGAAAGAAAACAGGAGGTTTCAGGAATTCCAGAAAAAAGTCTCGGAGCTTTCTCCGCTGGAGATAGACCATTGGCTTATGATTTTTAAAAACAGAAAATGAACAAGGTCTCTATAATCGGCGCCGGAAGGCTGGGAACATCCCTCGCCTCTGCCCTGGCAAAGAAAGGATACAGCATAAGAGTTCTCTCCTGCAGAAGAAGCTTTTCGGCAAAAGAGAGCCAAAAAATCATCGGCCAAGGGAAGGCTCTGACCGACAATGTCCAAGCCGCAAGACTCGGAGATTTGCTCTTTCTCTGTTTGCCGGATGAAGAGATTGAGAAAATCGCGGCGCAACTGGCTGCCTCGGATATCGATTGGTCGAAAAAGTTCGTCTTCCACTGCTCGGGGCTTTTCCCCTCAGAGATCCTTAAAGCCTTAAAGGATAAGGGGGCTGCGACCGCCTCCTTCCATCCTGTCCAGTCTTTTCCCCATAAAAAAATTGACCCGGCACACTTCAAGAATGTCTATTTTGGGCTCGAGGGCAACGGCAGAGCTCTGGCCATGGCTCGGAAGATTGTGCAGCGGCTCGGCGGTCATCCCTTTATTCTCAAGGCAAAAGATAAAGCCATTTACCATTCAGCCTGCAGCCTTGCCTCAAACTTTCTGGTCGTTCTCCTAGAGATGGCCGTTTCCTTGCTCAAGCAAACAGGTCTCGATGAAGAAAAAGCCCTGCAAATTCTTCTGCCCTTAGTTCAAGGGACTTTACACAACGTAAAAAAATTTAACATAGGAACATCTCTGACCGGTCCTGTTGTCAGAGGAGACCAGAAGTCCCTGAAGAGCCATCTCAAAGCTCTGAGCGCTTTCCCTTCCTATCAAGAAACATACAGGAAGCTGGCTAAGCAGGCGTTGGAAATAGCAAGAAGAGAAAAGAGGCTGCCTTGGTCAAGAATCAGGGCAATGAAACGTCTGCTCGAAGAAAAATAACCTCCTCTTCAAGCTCGATGCCAAACTCCTCCTTCACCCGCCGCTTGAGTTCCTGGGCAAGTCGGCGAACATCCCGGGCCGAGGCATTACCCTGGTTAATGATGAAATTCGCGTGGCCAGAATAGACAAGCGCCCCTCCCTCGCGCATCGTCTTCGCTCCGACTTTTTCCAGATAATAGCCAGCAGGAACTTTCTTGCCATCAGGGAGGACGACGTTCTTGAAATAACTCCCGGGATAGGCCGTCCCCTCTGGCGGATGCTTTTTCCTGCGAACTTCCAGATTGCTCTCAACCTTGGCTTCTGCCTTCTCTCTTTCTCCCTGATGAAGCTCAAAAACAGCCTGCAAGAGGATTTCAGGTCTTTTCTTGAGAATGCTCTGGCGGTAGCCAAACTCGAAGTAATCTCTATTGACTCTGACCTGCTCACCTTTTTGATTGAGGATCAGAGCTTCTCTTAGAAAATCCCCGATGTTTTGGTCGAAGGCACCGGCATTGCCGAAAACAGCACCGCCGATTGTCCCGGGAATTCCTGCCAAAAATTCAAAGCCGGCTAGCTCTTCTTCTATCGAGAATTGAAGGACGTCACCTAAAGGATTGCCGGAAAGAACCTCTATCTGTTTTTTTCCTCTTCGTTCTTTTCCAGCTGCTTCGTTTTTTATGATCAGGCCAGGGAATCCATCATCATCGAATAAAAGATTATTCCCCCCTCCGATAAGATAATAAGGGATGGAGATTGATCGCGCCAAAACAATTGAGCTCACAAGCTCTTGGATTGTTGAAGCTTCAAAAAAATAGTCGGCCTTCCCACCGATTCTAAAGTTTGAATAATCCTTGAGGGATACAGATTGTTTTAAAGGCTTGCCTATCCTGTCGAGAAAAATGGAGAGAAAATCTTCCCTTTTATATTTCACTTTTGCTATTTTATATGACATCGACTCAAATTTCCACATCCCCTCCTCTCCGGCAAGTGGCCGCAAATTCATGACCTGAACACGACTTTGGCATATTTCTTGCTCCTTGGTTTTATGAGCCTAGGTTTCTGGCTTCATAAAGTTATCATATTGACATTTTTATCAGAGAAGGCTATTATGCAAAAAATTTTGTAAGAGGTTTAAAAATGAGAAAAACAAGGCTCGCAGTTTTAGCTTTAATCTTCTCACTCTCTTCCTTGCTGGCTCAAACTGAGACGGCTGGTGAAGATTACATCAAAGCCATGACGACCGCAGACACGGCTCAGAGGGCCGCGCTTCTCAAAGAGTACTTGACTAAATATGCCGGCAAAGGAACCCAATACGAGAATTATGCCAACGCTAATCTCTGCCTCCTTCCCTACGCGGGAAAGACAATTGAGGAAACCATTAATTATGGGGAAAAGGCTCTGACTCTAGGCGGCTTGGATGATCTCATAAAGTGCCAGGTCTTAATCACTCTTTCTGGAATTTATGGCGAACGCGGACAGAACTTAGAAAAGGCAAAAAGCTATGCGTCCCAGGCTGTGGAGGTCGCAAGAGCCAACAAGAGCAATGAGTCCGAAGAAGCGGGCAGGGCTCAATGGAATAAAATTTTAGGCTATGCTTATTATGCTCAGGGACAGGCCTTTGACAAGGCTAAGGACGCCAAAAACGCTGTCGGGCCTTATATAGAATCCTATAAGATTTTGAATGATAAACAAATCCTGAGTAATCTGAAAAAAGTGGGAAAGACGCTTTATGATTTCAAGTTTTATAATGAGGCAGAAAAAGCTTTTGTAATCGTCGCTGAGGCTATGAAGGATTTCGAAAGCTACAGCTTCTACGCCAGGATCCTTCACCGGGCCGGCAAGAAAAATGAAGCCTTGAAATACTATAAAATGGCCTATATGAAACAAAAGAGCGGAGAAACGGCCTTCAACATCGGAATCATCATGGCTGAAGACGCCAGATCAAACCCGACCACTGCCCAGGAAGCGATTCGCTACTTTCTCGATGCCAGCTTCCTTTCTGCCGCCCACTCAACAAAAGCCATGGAATTGGCGGAATCTCTTTTCTTCACCACTGTCAACAAGGACCTTAGATTCAACGAGAAATCCAAAGAATTGCAGGAAAGAAGCGCGAAGCGGGACGGGATGGTCAAAGCCTTCAACGATAAGTTTGGAGAAAAAAACGAAGAGGACCTAACTGAAGCAGAAAAAAAGGAGATGCAGAATATGAAAGCACAGATTGAATCAGAGGAAAAAGCCATGCAAAAACTCGAAGCCGAGCAGAAGCTCGCCCTGGATAAGTGGAATACACAGATCGAAGAGACAAAGAAAAGATTAGGCATCAAATAGAACCAAGCCGCCGGCTCCACTCCGTTTGAACTTTTCCTTCTTCTGGTGTATCATCCCCACATCCTCAAAAAAACAGAAAAGCTCGAAACCCAACCTTATGGGGAATAAGATGGCGACCAAAAAAACATCCCACCTTCAAGCCAAGCATCAGATCCAAAAATTGAGAGAAGAGATAAAATATCATGAAAAAAAATATTATGTCGATAACGACCCGCAGATTTCTGATTATGAGTTTGATAAGCTGGTCAAGAAACTGAAGGAGCTGGAGAAGAAGTTTCCGGAACTCGTCACGCCTGAATCCCCCACTCAGAGAGTGGGAGAACAACCCCTCGCCGGCTTTACGCCTGTCGAGCACAGCTCTCCGATGCTCAGCCTGGATAACTGTTACAGCGTCGAAGAACTAAGGGAGTTTGAAGAGAGAATAAAAAGAATCATTCCTGGGGAAAAGATTGAATATGTCACCGAGCTGAAAAT
>CAZJXZ010000149.1:0-6355 GCA_964549955.1 uncultured Eubacteriales bacterium | reverse complement strand
ACGCAGAGCTGGAAGCCGTTCTCGATGGCAATCCTGGCTGTCTCTTTGATAGCTTCGACCGAACCGGTATTCAGGCCGCTGCTTGTGGGAAGGTCGGCATAGGGCTCGAGCAGCCAGGCTCCATGGGCGCCCAGTGCTCCGTCTATTCCGCGCTTGATGGAGCGGACTGTGAGGTGGCTCTGACCGAACCTGGTGATTCTGTATTCGCTGATGCGCTTCTTCAGGCTCTCGTTGCCTTCTCTTATCATCACCCAGAGCCGGATTCCAAGCTTCCCTTCCTGGGCCAATTCTTTATAAAGGTTAATTGTCTCAAAGGATACGCCGGCGTCGTGAAAGCTTGTCACACCTTTGGACAGGCATTCCTGGGCAGCCAGCTCTACCACCCGCCTTTCCTCGGCTTTAATCTGTTCAGGCGTTCGGCTCAATTGATAGCCTCTAAGCGCCACGCCCACCAGCCCCTGGGCGGTTTCGCGGAAAGCGCCGATTGGATTTCCGCTTGCGTCCCTTACGATTTCGCCGCCCCTCGGATTAGGAGTTTTCTTCGTGATTTTAGCCAGCTCCATGGCCTTGGCGTTGGCCAGGGAGGAATGTCCAGAGGCATGGGTCAGAAGAACAGGATTCTGAGGCGAGACTTTGCTTAGAGCATGATGAAAAGGCAGCCCATCGACATTGGGCTCAGGAGTCTTATCCCACTTTTCCTGATGCCAGCCTCTGCCCATAATCCATTCGCCTGGCTTGGCTTTCTGCACAGCATCCTTGACCATGACCACAATCTCATCCCAGTTCTTTGCTTTAGTCAGGTCCAATTCCAGCTTTGCTTCGCCGATTCCAGTGAAATGGCCGTGACTTTCGATGAAACCGGGAATAGCCAGCTTCCCTTCGAGGTCAATCACTTCTGTCGCCGGGCCGATGTAGGCTTTGATTTCCTTGTCCGTGCCCAGGGCTGCAATCAAATCGCCCCGGACGGCAAGTGCCTGGGCTTCAGGCTTAGCTTCATCAACCGTGACTATTTTTCCATTCATTAAAACCAGGTCTGCAGGCTCGGGCTTGCGGCCGCAGGAAAAAAACAGGCTGATAATTAGAAGGCCTAAAAAAGAAATAAAAATTCTGGATGACAAACTTTTAAACATGATGAGGAGCCTCCTTCCAAAGAGGATTTATCAAAAACCGTTTATAGCACTTCAAAAATTTGAAGTCAAATGGAGGCTGTGCATAATTGCGCGATATAAGTGATCGCTTGGAAGTTCTGAGCATACTGATCTTCCCTAGCGACTTTAAGTCTAAGCTATGAAGAGCGGCGGGTGAACCCGCTGGCCTGTGCCTAATTGACATTCATTTCCGCCTGAAATATAAACACAAAAGATGTTTGCTCTAATAATTGGAGAAGCTTCGTTGAAAGCTCATAAAAGAGGAGAATCAAAATTTCGATGACAGAGCTGAGCACGGTTGACCTTTTAATTATTGCCCTCTATCTGGGGACGATGATCGGCATCGGCATCTGGTCCAAGAAGCTGGCAGAAAGAGGGATAGACTCTTATTTCCTCGGCGAGCGGCGGCTTCCCTGGTGGATGCTGGCCATGTCTGGCTCTTCATCCTACTGGGATATCACGGGGACGATGTGGATTGTCTCACTGCTCTGCATCATGGGCATGAAGGCCATGTGGCATCAATGGATCTGGGGCTTTCCTCTGCCTGTCTTCTTTGCTGTCTTCATGGGCAAGTGGATCAACCGCTCCCGTGTCCTCACCGCTGCTGAATGGATGAAAACAAGATTCGGCGAAGACGCTGCTGGAGATTCAGCCCGCCTGTCATATGCTATTCTGGCTATCGTCACCGTTACCGGATTTTTAGCCTATGATGCCGTTGGGATGGGAAAGTTTGGAACACAGTACCTTCCCTTTTCCAGGACAGCCTGCTCTGCCCTGATACTAGGGCTTACCGGAGTTTATATCATTTTTGGAGGTTTTCATTCTTTGATTCTGACTGAGGTTATCCAGACGATCATCATGAGCATTGGCGCGCTGATCATCTGCTATATTGCCTTTACCCAAGTCGATTTAGGCCTTCTGAGCCAGAAAATCTCAAGCTCCTGGTATAGCCTTAATGTCCATTGGAAAGACGCTTCTCTGGCAGAGACTGAGTTTTTTCTCTTTGGGGCATTAACCATCGCCTGGGTGAGCAAAGGCTTGCTTCTCTGCTTCGGCGGACCAGAACAGCTCTACGACTTCCAGCGCTTTCTCTCAGCCAGGAATGAAAAGGATGCTTCAAAATTGGGATGGCTATGGGGAGTGCTCCATACTCTGCGCTGGCCGATGGCCATGGGGATTGCAGTTTTATTTCTGGGCGGCTTCATGGGAGTGAGCGATTATGAGCAGGTGCTTCCAGCGGCTATCAAAAATTTTTTGCCGATAGGCATTCGGGGCATTGTCCTGGCTGCGCTCCTGGCAGCCTTTATGTCAACATTCAACTCGACAGTCAATGCCGGTGCATCTTATCTTGTGGTCGATATCTACAAAAAATATCTCAATCCAAAGGCATCGCCCAAGAAGCTTGTCTATGCCGGCTATGTCTCATCCTTTCTGCTGATAGCGACAGGCATCCTGGTCGGCGCCACAGCCCAATCCATTCACAAAGTCTTCCAGTGGATCATGGCTGCGCTCGGAGCAGGTGTTCTTCTCCCCAACTTTCTGCGCTGGTACTGGTGGCGCTTGAATGGCTGGGGGTTCACAGCCGGAGTTCTGGTTGGAATCGCCGCCTCCCTTTTCCAGGCTCTTTTCTTCTCCAATGTCGCGCTCTATTTCTACTTTCCTGTGATCGCAGCCCTGGGTTTTGCCGCTTCAATTGTGGCTTCCTATCTAACTCCAGCAACGGATGAAAAAGTGCTCATAGACTTTTATATGACAGTCCAGCCCGCAGGTCTCTGGAAGCCTGTGCGGAAAAAAGTGAAAAAGCTCTATCCGGATTTTAAAAAAGAAGCTCCGTTTGGGCTGAGCTTAATCAACGTCTTGATTGGCATTCCCTGGCTGTTCTCTCTCTGGGTTTTTCCGATGTATCTGGTCGGCCACAAAACTCTCGCAGCCTCTATTTTCTTTTTTATCGCCCTGATATTATCCATTGTCCTATACTTTACCTGGTATAAGCCTTTGAAAAAAATGCCTTAAGATAAATAAGAACGCCCGAGAATCCTTGATCTCAAATTGTGAGGGTGAGGGTTTGAGGGTGCTTCGAATCCCAAACCCTTACAAAGGAATTTTGGATGCTTGGAAAATAAAGGAAAACGATGACGAGCCGAGAACGAGTGCTCCGCACCATCAGCCATCAAGAGCCGGACAACGTGCCAGTTGATTTGGGCGGAATGCGCTCGACATCGATCACAGCCATCGCCTACAGCAACCTGAAGAAGCATTTGGGAATAACTTCAGGCCACACTTATGTCTACGACGTCGTCCAGCAGCTGGCTCAGCCTGAGCCGGAGATTCTGGATTTCGTCGAATCCGATGTTGTTGATCTAGGAAGAGCTTTTCTCGATGTAGAGAAGGACCGGAAGGATTTTACTCTGCCCGACGGCTCGCAGGCAAAAATTCCATATTATGTGAATTTCACTCCGCATGAAGGAGGCTGGCTGGCCAAGAGCGAAGACGGAACAGCGATCGGCACCATGCCCAAAGGCGCTTTTTATCTCAATCAAATTTTCTTTCCTCTCAAAGATTGGGATGGTGAGGACTTGGCTGTGATAGGAAAGCTGCCCGAGCTCATGAATAAAGTCACCTGGGCAGCCTATCCCACGGCACCGTGGCATAAGCCGCTGACGCCAGAGCACCTGGCAGAGATAAGGCGCCGGGCAAAACATTTTTGCCAGACCACTGACTATGCCATCATGGCCGGATTCGGCGGCAATCTGCTCGAATGGGGCCAGTATCTATGCAGCTTTGACCAGTTCCTTGTAGAGATTCTGGACAACCGCAAAAAAGTTGAGGCAATCCTTGACAGGCTGGTTGAGATGCATCTTGAAAACCTCGAAAAGTTCCTGGACGCAATTGAAGGATACGTCCAGATAATCCAGATGGGCGATGACCTGGGAACTCAGCTGGGCACGATGATTTCGCCTGAGGTTTACCGCAGAGTCTTCAAGCCGCGCCACCGTCTCATCTATGAAGCTGTGAGAAAGCGAAACGGAATTCATCTCTTCCTCCATTCCTGCGGCTCGATTGTCGATATTCTGCCGGACCTGATTGAGATTGGAGTGGAAATCATCAATCCTGTCCAGACGAGTGCCAGAGGAATGGAGCCGGAGAGGTTGAAGAGAGAGTTCGGAAAGGATATCACTTTCTGGGGAGGAGGCTGCGACACTCAAAATGTCCTTCCAAACCAGACTGAGAAGGAAATCGAGGAGCACATCAGGAGGCGCCTGGAAATATTCAAGCCAGGAGGAGGCTTTGTCTTTACTCAAATCCACAACATCATGCCCAATGTCCCTCCGCAAAATATCGTGGCCATGTATGATGCAGTCAAGAAATATAGATAGCCTCCGATTCCTCCTTTCTTCCCTATCAAAAGGATTGAGAGCAAAACTTGGCAAGCATTTCTAAACCCATTGTAAAGTCGAAATCAGGCTGGGTGCTAGAAAAATGATATTAACAAGATTATGGAGAATGACTTGAGCAGCCGGGAGCTCGTTCGCGCCATCATCGCCAGAAGGCTTGCTCCGCGCTGCGGCTTCTGGCTCGGCAATCCCCACTCAGACACTTGGCCTATCTACCATAAATATTTCGGCACAAAGAGTGAAGAGGAATTAAGGCAGAAGCTAGGCGATGATTTCCGCTGGATTACGCCACAGTATTTCGATTCCACTTACCGTCACCCTGAGGGCAAAGGCAGCTTTGACTTTCACCAGGCAAAAAAATCACACGGGGAGGCTGGGCCTTTGGCTGACTGTGTGACAATATCGCAGGTGGAGGAATTTGACTGGCCTGACCTCGATTTTCTTGATTTTTCAGAATGCATCAAAACTTTAGAGAATGCCGGTGACTATTACCGGGCAAGCGGCTTCTGGGCGCCGTTCTTTCACGATGTCATGGACCTCTTCGGTATGGAAAATTATATGGTCAAGATGTACGCCCAGCCTGACATCGTCGATGCTGTCACTGAGCGAGTCTGCAATTTTTACTTGGAAGCAAACGAGCGCTTTTATGGCAAAGCTGGAAATCTTGTGGATGGCTATTTCTTCGGCAACGATTTCGGCACACAGCTCGGCCTGATGATAAGCCCTTCTCACTTCCAGAGATTCATCCTTCCCTGGCTGCAGAAATTTACAGAGCAGGCCCATGACCATGGACTTCAGGTGATTCTTCACTCCTGCGGTTCTGTTTACAGCGTCATCCATAGCCTGATCGAGGCAGGCGTGGACTGCCTTCACCCGCTTCAAGCCAAAGCTCAGAATATGGATGCTCAAACTCTGGCGAGGGATTTCAAGGGCCGAATCGCCTTTTTAGGCGGAATCGATACTCAGCAGCTTCTTGTCCAGGCCACACCCGAAGAAGTGAAGACTGAAGTGCGAAGAGTCAAGAAGTTTCTCGGCCCAAACCTCATCGTCAGTCCCAGCCACGAAGCCCTTCTCCCCAATGTCCCGCCGCAGAATATCGCTGCCATGTCCGAAGCCGCCCATGAATAAAATTATGGGGACATAATATACAATTATTAGTTTCGCTTATTTTGTACAGAAACATAAGGAAACAATATTTAATTATTAGCTCCGCTTATTTTGAATTAAGCAATTTATTCTGCATTTCGAGTTAAATTAAGTATTATGTCCTTCTATTTATATCGTGTCCTCTATTTACACTTGACATTCTTAAGCCAGGCTGGCAATTTATCACTGAGCGAAAATGAGCTGAAGAATGATAGGAAAAATCCTTTCCCACTACAAAATCATCGAAAAAATAGGCGAAGGCGGTATGGGAGTTGTCTATAGGGCCGAGGACACAAAGCTCAAGCGCACTGTCGCCCTGAAATTTATCACACCTCAAGCCATGGCCAGCCCAGAGGAAAGAAAACGCTTTGTGCGCGAGGCTCAGGCCGCTGCTTCATTGGACCATCCCAACATCTGCACTCTCTACGAAATTGATGACGCCGAAGGCCAGACATTTATAGCCATGGCTCATATCAGGGGTCAAAGCCTGGAGGATAAAATTAAGGCAGCGCCTCTCAAACAAGAAGAAGCGATAGACATTGCCATGCAAGTTGCCGATGGCCTCGAGGAAGCTCATCAAAAAGGAATCATCCATCGCGATATCAAAAGCGCCAACATCATGGTCACCGAAAAAGGCCAGGCAAAGATCATGGACTTTGGCCTGGC
>CAZJXZ010000148.1:0-6416 GCA_964549955.1 uncultured Eubacteriales bacterium | reverse complement strand
CATCCCACATCTTCCGGCGCGACATACTCCAGGCCAGCCTTTATGTCTTTGACCTCAGGAGCTTTGGCGCTGATCAATAAAAAAACAAGACAAAGAGATCCGATAAGAATGGCCGCTCTTTTAAACATAGAAGTCTTTTTTTGCCTAGAGTGCATCATCATATGTCCTCCATTCTTGAGTTCGAAAATTCCTCGATGTTTACCTTCTTAAAGAGATACGATGATTTAAAAAAAAAGTTCATAATGGACGAGGGACGGGCACGAGGCTGCGCGGAAACACAGAAAATTAGATTTTTTTTACCTGCCAGGCTTCAATCCGAATCAAAAGCGCACTGACTATAATCACACTTCCCATTAAAATGAAAGCAGACGACAACGAAAAGTCAGCCAGCCAACCGATCAGCAGTCCCATTAAAGCGATATAGATTCCAGAAAAGACATTGATCAAGGATAAAACCGTTGCCCGGTTTCGGCTCTCGATATGGCGGTTCATATAATCAACAAATATGGGACGCTGAACCTGCATGGAACTGTAGGATAGGATAAACAGCATAAATGCGATCCAGGAATGAAAAATCATTGCCATGAAGATATAAAAAATTCCAGGCAGCAGCGTGGCGAGCAAAACACCATTTTTCACTCCAAAAATTTTTTCAAATAAATAAGCGTATTTGCTGGATAATACCCCTAAAAGCGAAGCCAGCGAAAGGGCGACCCCGAACCAGACGCCGCTCAACCGCGCTTTAACAAAATACGGTTGATAAAAATTGAGCAGGTAATTGATGAACGGCGTCGCCAATAAAAACAAGAGGATAATACGCTGCAAGGGGCGATTGGTCCGCAGCAGCTTCATGCCGTCCTTTAACAGGGCAAGTGAGCTGGGCGTTTCCTGCCCATAGGCAGCAGTTGGCTTCCTGAGAAGAAAACTGACCATCAAGGCGATGCCGACAAAAAATGCTGTGATGACGATGACCAGAATAAAATTGTTCAATCTCAAATTCGAGGTGATGAAGCCGCCGATGAACGAGCCAATGATAATTGCCATCTGCGCAAACGAGGCATTCATGCCCGCCACTTTCTGCATCTCACTCTCCCTGCCCTCTTCTTTGAGGGAATCGTACATCATGGCTTCAAAACAGCCTGAGAGAAAAGCAAATCCAATTCCTCCTATTACCGCCGTGAGCACGAACAGCAAATAACGATCGGCAAAAATAAAGATGACCTCGCCTGCTAGTTGCAGCGCCAGGGCAATGATGATCGAAAACTTTCTGCCAATTTTATCAGCAATGATTCCTGTTGGCACTTCAGCCATGGCTTTAGAAGCGGCGATAATGCCCCACAATGAATTGATCTCCACATAATTCAGGCCGCGCTGGAGAAAATAGAGGGTTATGATTTGATGATAAAAATAGAGCGATGAGAAAAAGGTAATCAGATTAAGGATGGTGATGTTGTTAGATTTGGATTTGAGCAATGGTTCTCGCCCGTTAATTGATACGAATTAGTAATATTTTGATTTGGTAAATTAAGCAATTTAATTGGAAAAGTCAAGGTATGCTTGACGCAAATTTGTGAGAGGTGATATGCTACTTCAAAAATTTCTTTTCATTAAAATGAAGCAAAAAAGAAAAATCTTTCAATTCCCCAAATTCAATGGAGAGTATCATGAATATCGCGGCAATCTGCTTATGGACATTGTTATTTAATTTGATTCAACCGGCTGCGAAGCCGGATTATACGATTCAGGCCATCCGCTATGGCACTATCCGTCAGTTTTCTGCCTCTGATTTGGTTGTCGGCGCAGCGGAGAATGAAAAGCTGGATATTGCCTTGGTGATATGGCTGATTCGCGCTGATGGTCGAAATATTCTCCTGGATACAGGATTTCACAGGCAGAAATGGATGGATGTCTTCAAGGTCACCGACTTCTTGAGACCTGATGAAGCTGTCCATCAGGCTGGCGTCGATCCAGCTCAGGTCCAGGACATCATTCTAAGCCATCTGCATTGGGATCACGCGGGAGGCATTGACTTCTTTCCGAAGGCTACGGTCTGGATACAGAAGGACGAGTATGCCTATTACACTGGCCCGGCATGGCAGACAGGAGGCCAACATGGCGGAATTGACCCGGATGACCTTGTTAATTTGCTTCTGAGGAATACGCAAGGAAAATTGAAATTAATCAACGGCGATGACCAAGAGATACTGCCTGGCATCAAGGTCTACACAGGAGCAAGACACACATTCGCTTCACAATATATCCGCATCGAGGGTGTTCCGGTTTTTGTCCTTGCCTCGGACAATTGCTACCTCTACCGGAACATTGAGACCCCCGCCCCGATTCCGACATTCGCTCCTCAAGATCGCGACGCCAATTTGCAGGCATTTGAGCGAATGGTCGTCTTAGCTGGCGCACGGGAGCGCGTAATTCCAGGCCATGACATTCTCCAGTTCGTCCGCTTTCCTGCTCAGGGCCGCATCGCAAAAATTAAATGAATCTCACTCACCTGATGGCAGCCAAATGATGGCTCGGTCTGCTGGGAAAAATTGTCGAAGCTCCGTTTATGCCCATCGGCGCATATTTTCATTCCATCCTTGACAGTCCTCGCTCATGATGATATAAAATTTTTTATAAAGCGATGAAGAGAGAAGGGGGAGCAGAAATACACCCTGAGCTGCTGCAATCAAAAAAGAACCATTTTTCACTGAAACACAAACTTTTCGACTGTTTCCTCCTTGCCCTGCTCATCTTCCTCTCTTTTCAACTGAGCGGCTGCATGCTGGTAGGCTACGGAGCAGGAGCCATCGCCGAAGCGGCCTCTGAAAAATATTATCCTATACCTGCAGACACTGAGCTTATCCTTCTGAAGCCCGGGACAGATATCAAGCTTCATCTTAAATCCGGAGATGCGATAAAGGGAAAATGCATCAGCTTCGTTCGTGTTCCAACTGAGGGATATGCCGACCTCTACGCTAGAGCTAAAGACCTTTTCAAGGATGAAGTCGCTTTGCCTGCACTCGGTGAGAAGATCACAATCATTAAACAGACGGGGACCTGGTTGAGACCTGAATTCTCCAGGATGGAAGATGCTGAATTCCTGGGCTTCGACTACGGTGGCATTCGAGTCTGGGAGATCAGTCGGCCCCAACCGACGTTCTTGGCGTTTGATTCTATTAAATCTCTCAGCGATCAAGAGGGAAATGTTTTGAACACGGACTTCATGAGAAGGCTGGTGTCCGAACAAAAAGTACCCTTTCTGTCCTCAGCAAAGATTCGATTGAAATCCAGATACGGTGAAGCTCGAATTGACCTTTCAGATGTCAGCCTGATCGGAGTCAAGAGTCAGCGAATTAGGACAGCTTTATTTGCGGTCGGACTCACAGTGGATGTGCTCTTGGAGATCATGCATCCTTTAATCCACATTTGGCCTATCTTTACACTTCTTGGTGGTGATATTTTTTAATATCACTAAAAAATAGAAATGCTGCCAATCTATGCCTCCTTTCGATATCAGCGAGTAAGGTCACAAGTAAAAATGGTCAATAGAGTTGGCAGCAAAAAAAGGAAATTCCCAGCCATGAAAAAATTAACTTCTTTATCGACCTTATTTTCATTTCTCTTTTTTTCAATCTCCTGTATGACCACAAGCTATCGATCCGAAATACAGAAAGTGCGCATGAAGCCTGATTTTTTGATAAGAGCAGATTCACCCATTATCGGAGTCCAAACAACCTCAGGAGAATACATTGAATTTTCAAGAGTTCACGGAGTGGAAATAGGTCAGGATGCTCTTAAAGGATATAAAAAAAATAAAATTGAAATCAACAAGTCCCAAGTTAAAAAAGTGATACGCGAAAAAGGAAAAATTTGGGAAGTCGAAACTCTGGATGGAAAACGCTATTTGCTTTATTTGGAGGTAAAAGGAAAATATTTTTGTTATTATCTGGAACGAGTCTCTATCCCCAAATCTGAAATCAGCCTTGTATGGCTGGAGACTGTTAAAGGCGAAAGGAAAATAGACCCGGGTTTGACCTTAGTGGCCATTGTTGGCGTTTCCGTGGTAGCTTATGCAGCATTTTGGGCATTTGTCTTCTTCATTATGTCAAAAGGAGATATTTACTGTCCTTTTATCTACTCTTTTGACGGAGAAAAATATGTTTTTGACGCCGAGCCTTATGGCGGAGCAATGTGCCGAGGATTAAAGAGAACAGAATGGTGCGGGCTGGAGAGTCTAAAAGAAATAAACGGCAATTATAAAATTATAGTCTCCAATGATGTGAACGAAACTCAATTCATGGATGAACTCGTATTAATCACTGTTGATCATCCTCATGGAGTTAAGGTTGCGCCGGGTATTTCAGGGACAATCCATACGATTCATAATGAAACTATTCCAGAAAGAGCTTATGAAAGAAAGGGTGATGACCTTCTGCCTTTTATTTCAAAAAATGACAGAGTCTTCTGGCAGAGCCGGATTGAGGAGAAGAGTGAGCCTGGAGAAGAGAATTTGCGGGATGAGCTTATCTTTGAATTTCCGAAGCCAGGCGGAGCCAAAAAAGCAAAATTAATCGTCAACGCCTGCAACACATCATGGGCTTCGCAAGTATTAAAGAGGTATCTGGATTTGTATGGGAACAGTGTCAATGAGTGGTTTGATGAGGTGAATAATTTTGGACCCGCGTACTCTAAAATGATGACGACATTTCTTAGAGAGGAGCTTTATTCACTTCAGATTAAGGTAGAGACTGAAGACGGTTGGAAATCTAAGGGAATGATTATCGGAGGAGGTCCTTTGATTTCTAAAGATAAAGTCTACCATCTCGACATCAGCGATGTTCAGGGAGATGTCCTTAAAATTAAGCTTGCTCCCCCTGTGAATTTCTGGATGATAAATTATCTTGCTGTTGATTACACAGAAGATTCCCCTCTTCGAATCATTGAGCTTGAAGCAATCAAAGCAGTAAACAAAGAGGGTCAAGATATAAAAAAGACACTGGCAAAAGAAGATGATGATTATCTTGTCATGCCGAATACCGGAGATGCGGCTGAATTAGTTTTTGAATCGCCTCGGCATTCAGACAATATGGAGCGTTCTCTTATCCTGAAAGCAAGCGGATATTATGACATTCACCTCGAAGCCAAAGGAGAACCGCGGCTGGACATTATTGATAGGTTCTTCAAAGAGCCAGGGTTTGTTGTTCGCTATGCCTTGCAAGAGTACCTGAAGTGGAAAGAGGAAATGACAAGGGCAGGAAATACAATCTTCGGCTCAAAACGTTAATCTTACTTTACTCTCTGCCTCTCCCAATGGGACCAGAAATCATCAGTGATTCTGTGGACCAGGCTTCTGGCCAATTCTCCGTATGACTCCTCCGGATTCTCTGCGCCGAAATCGATGATGTCAGCTGTGAGCGACACATGGGCGACGGTTCGCTTATCGATTGAAGACCTTGTCCAGACCGTAGCGCCGCTTTGTGTCTCGAAGAGCCTTGCCGTGAGTGTAGCCTGAACCTCAGCCGAGACGCCCATGGATTTGATAATGCTCAACACCTGCAGCTTGGGCTTGACGTCAGTGACGTTGAGGTTGCCGGTGATAAGCCCCTTGACATTATACTTCTCTCCGATGGCTTTGACCGCTTCGATATCCATCTGAGAGTGCTTAACCGAATCCAGCACTGTGCTTTCCGTGCCGAGCTCAAGCACTCGGATGCCCGGCTGTGCGGCCTGAACGGACTGGAGGAACTTCTGGGAAACAAACGGCTGCAGATTACCTTTGGCATTTGACGAAAACTGGATGAGTCCGACTACTTCGTAATTCTTTAAGTCTACGCGAGGAGGAACCAATACCCTTACCGTACGGGAGCAATTTGAAATAAAGACAGCAGACATTGCGATTAAAGCGAAAGCAAGAAAGTGACGAAGCCTACAAGTCATGACATCCTCCTTTCGAAATCTTATTTCTGATCTTTTTCACTTCATCCTCATTTCTCTAAGAAACACTTCATTCTACTCTTCTCTCCCTTCGATACAATCTAATTTTTTTATAATACAGGACAAGATATTATTCAAGTCTGTTGACAACTATCATTTTTTAGCGATAAAAAATAAATGCCATAGTTTTCAAATTAAAAAAACTAAGAGACTGAGAATAGAAGAGAAATCCTTAAAGATGGTTTTGATGAATACATTATTAAAGGAGAGAAAATGATGAGGACAAAGTATTCTCCTATCATTTTTCTATTTTCTTTTTTAATTCTATTCTCTTGGAATGCCAAGAGGCTTCAATCCTCGCCGGCTAAGCTTTGGAGTGACGGGCTTCAAGCTGCGAAAGCTTCCCGCCAAGCGATCGATTCCGCTCCTGTCAAAATCGGGCTTTTCGGCATCGGCCTTGAGGCTTACTGGCCGCAGTTTGCAGG
>CAZJXZ010000147.1:0-6475 GCA_964549955.1 uncultured Eubacteriales bacterium | reverse complement strand
AGATACAAAGACCTGATGAATTTTGCCGAGATCATACCCATCTCAGCCCTGCGGGGAACCAATCTCGACCTTCTTGAGAAAAAAATCTACGAGTACCTTCCTCAGGCGGAAAAAATCTATGCTGATGATGAAGTCTCGGTCCAATCCCAGAGATTTCTCTTTTCAGAAATTATCCGCGAAAAACTCCTCAGCCATGTCATGGAGGAGCTTCCCTTTGTCACCGCGGTCTACATCGATAAGATAGAAGACCGGGCACAAGACAATATTCAAGACGCTGCGCTGAAGAAGAAAGCGACAAAATACATAAAAGCCACCATCTTCGTCGAGAAAGAATCTCACCGGCGAATCGTCATCGGCAGACAGGGAAATCTGATCAAGACAATCGGGACTCAAGCTAGGCGGGAGCTGGAGCAGATTCTGGGCGCGCGGATTTTCCTGGACCTATGGGTTAAGGTCAAAGAAAAATGGCGTGATTCAGCCGATGTTCTCGATTTAATCGAAAGCCAGTAACTTTGCCATTCACTTTCCTGCCCCTCCCTACTCAGGCGAGCATCTTCCTTCCACAATGATTTTATGGTTAATATTCAGGCTTAGTTCCGGAAAAGCTCTTAAAGGCTGAGGGGGATTTTCTCCAACCGCCAATTCATTGACTTTATCCATGATTGATGAGAAAATTTTAAGCATCAATCTTCGGTGAGCGTAGCTCAACTGGCTAGAGCATCGGACTGTGGATCCGAAGGTTGGGGGTTCGAGACCCCTCGCTCACCCCATTCTTTACTTTTTACAACCTTCGTGATAGCCAACAAAACGTTAAATGGCTCATTAAACTCGAAATGAGTTTTATGCCATAAGGTCTCCGGCTTCCACTCGCCTTTTAATAATCACCTCCAATGAACTTCTTAACGTCGCCTCTATCAAGAAAACTAATCTCGGCGCTACTCTTTCTTTCATTCCATTCTATTATGATATCAAATTCTTTTAGGGCTTCGACCATGGTAGAAATTCTTGTTAATGGAAGAAGCAGTCCAGTTACTTTTAGTTGCAAATCGTCTTTCCTTTTCATGTTTGTCCTCTTATAAAAGACTTGAACTTATTTAGCTTCCACTCGCCTCAGCCTTTATGACATTTCATTGAGCATTGGTAACGCAGGCTTGGCGGCGCAGTTTTTAAAAAATCTATTTAATTTCGATGTCAGATTTTCCTTCAAATTAGATTGTTTTATCTATGCTAGTAAGTATGCCATATGTTATTCTACTTTTTATTCTATGCTTCCTCAGAGCAACGTGTCAACGTTAAGCAGTAATTTCGAGCATAAACGGATTGGAAACTTAAGGTTTCAGAGACTTTGAACTGCAACTCAGCTGTTGGTAAAATAAAAAGGCGGCTTGTCATCCACTGTCCGTCTTTTAAAACGCCGATAGAAAATATATATGAAATATTTAATTTTATTGCCTGCTCTTGTTCTCATTCTACTTACAGCCCTTAGCGCAGAGGATTGGTATGGAATAAACCTGCCTGAAGAGTCCCACTATAAAATGAGCTATTTTTCTATAGTGGCCGGATATGGCTCAATTAGGATTGAATCCACAGAATTTGAAGGAAAGGAAGCTATAAAAATAACAGGAAAAGTGTGGTCCTCCAAATTTTTTTCCACGTTTTATAAACTCGACGATACAATTATCTCTATCCTCGACGCCAAGACTTTGGAGCCGCTCTGGCACAGCGTGAATTACCATGAAGGGACGTACCGGCGAAAAGCCGTATATGTTTTCGACTATCAAAAGGGCGAATGCACGTGGGGAGATGGAACGGTTAAGATAAATGAAGGCCTGCTTGAGCCTTTAGGGGCTCTTCTCTATCTAAGAATAAATGAGCTGAAAAAAGGAGCATCGGTCAGAAAAGAAATATTCGATGGCTCGGCTATCAAAGAAGTTATTGCCAAAGCCATCAAAGAGGAAAGAATAAAAACACGCTTCGGCTCCAAGGAGACAGTCATCATCAGGCCTGTGATGAGAGATTTCAGAAAAGTGGGAATTACCCAAGTCCAGGAAAGAATAAGCCTTTACCTACAAAAGGAGCTCCCCCGATTTCCTTATTTGGTGAAAGGCAAATTGCTCATCGGCTCACTGAAAGCCACGCTGACAGAAATCAAAAATTGAGATATTAAAATGAAGTTCTCAAGCTATTGTAATCCTAAGAAAATGAGCTTCAGTCTTTGACTCGGATTATCCTTTTCTCTAAAGAAGATAATTCAAGTCATTTGTGTCAGAAGCTAAAAGCTACGAAAATCATCAGCGAAAAAGCCTTTGATTTTCGAATGCCTTAAAAAAATTTATTGCTGACCCTGGGCCAATTGGACATCCACCCAGAAGGAACGCTTTTCCATGCCCCTTCTTATTGATGAAAATTCTGGTGCGCGGCCTCCTGTCCGTTCCTCTCTCTCCTCATCTTTTGTAACCATCTCGCGTTGACTTTCTGCCGCACGAGTGCTCTGGGCGCCAAGTTCGCCAGCCTTGGCCTGCAATGACTCTTTTGTTACTCCGCCCCATTCAAAGCCAATTTTTACAATTTTTCCAGGCTCAAGCTCGAGCTCAGCTGCTAATTTTTCGAGGATTTTGAGGGAAATTCTTAATTCATAGAGTGCAGTTCCCTTTCCGGGCTGCAGCCTAAATATTGGAACATCCAGGCTGCCAGCCAGGGCTGTGGAAGTGAGATTATTACCTTTTTTGTCTATGACCTCTCCCTGATAAAGTAAATAAGAAGGCTTCGACTTTAGCTGCGCTTTCTGGGCGTCAGGAATAGGCCCCTGCTGCCTTTCAAGAATGGCAATCAGTTCATCCCCGCTGATCCGTCTCTCCTTGAAGTTAATCCCATATGTCTTTTTATCAGTGCCTTCTGTATTGAGCCAGAGGGTGAGACCCGTCAATTGAACTGTACTCATGAACTTTCGATCCTTGAAGATAAAAAGCACATAAAGATACTGGCCATCGTTCTTGAAGGCGTAATCAATGCCAAACTTTTTCATGGTGTTCATGGTTTCAGCCGGCCAGTCTGCATTTGAGCCGTCGATGGTCGGTGGAGAAGCAGACCAGACGCTCTTAACTAGCTCATCTTTTGGAGACGCAACAAGTGAAAAAGCTGATATCATGAGTGCAAGCAAGCAAATTGTCTTTAAGATTTTACTCTTCATTGCGGCCTCCTTTTTTTTGTTTATATTAGCTCAAATCTCTGCTTTTTTCAAATCATAAAAGATAGAATTTCTATTTTGCTGGAAAAGCAAATATGGTATAAATTAGGGTTGCTCAAGAGAAATTTCAAAGGCACAAGCCCAGGAGAAAGAGATGAAAAAAGTTTTTTTCTGGATCATTGCTTTTCTTATCACTGCTTCGACGGCCTATTTCCAGAGGCTCACCGGGCCGACCCATCCCCTGCGAGGAAAAGTCGACATCAATGATTCCCAAATCTCCTACAAATTAGAGCGAAGCCATGAGAGCGCAAGCGATTATGAGCTCGGGATAAAAGTCCAAAACAGGGAAATCACAGGAAACTTGATGTGGAAGAGGCATAAGACAGACGAGCCATGGGTCAAGATTCCTCTGGCGAGAAAAGACGACCTCCTGAGCGGCAGCCTTCCCGCCCAGCCTCCTGCCGGAAAACTGGACTATAAGGTTATACTCACCTACCAGGATAAGGAAACCTCACTCAGCGGTGAGAAGCCGGTGGTCATTCGTTTCAAAGGACATGTGCCAACAGCGCTGCTCATGGCTCATATTATTATTATATTTGCAGCCATGCTCTTTTCGACAAGAGCCGGAATCGAAGCGCTCAACCCTAGAGGAAACCCCCGAAAGCTCGCACTCTGGACTTTAGGACTATTAATCCTCGGCGGATTTATTCTTGGCTCGATCGTCCAGAAATTATCTTTTGGCCAATTCTGGACAGGTATCCCATTCGGCTATGACCTGACGGATAACAAAACTCTGATTGCCTTGATAGGTTGGGTCGTGGCTGTGGTTGCCGGCCGGGGCGGGAGAAAAGCCCGCTGCTGGGTCTTGGCAGCTTCAATCTTGCTTCTTGTCGTCTATCTCATCCCTCACAGCCTTCTGGGCTCAGAGCTTAAGTATTCGAAGACGAACGGTCCATCTTCTTGCCCTTGACGCTGGCTTTTAGCATCCGCAAGAGAAATTTTGCCTTCGACAAAAAGTTTTCAACCTTAAGAGATTAGCGTTCAAAAATCAAATAAAAAATTCAGATTTTTATTTAAGAGTAAATTTCACCGTAACGGTAAAAACAATGCCCTTGGGTTCGCCTTTAATAATCATTGGCTCATATATCCACTGCTGGACAGCATCGATCGCAGCCTGGTCTAGAAGAGGCCCAGCAGTTTTTAAGACCTCTATCGCCTGGACTTTTCCGTAGATATCGGTTGTCACGCTCAAAATGACCATGCCTTGAATCTCAGCCTTTCTTGCTTCTTCAGGATAAATAGGTTTGACTTCCTTTATCAACCTTGGCGGCTTGATATCTCCTGTTGCTTTAACCGTCTCTTTAGACAGTTCTTCGATTTCTTTGGCTTTCGCTTTGTCTTCTACACCAGCCCCCGCTCTTTCCGCGCCCTGTGTAAAACGCAAAGAAAGGAAATAGGGATTGCCCTGCATGTCCTCAAAGCCAAAGACAGCGATGTTTCCTTCAGGGAGGATGAATTCTGTGTCCAGCAAGCTGCGTTTCTCATTCTCATTCTGCTCGAAAACTTCAATCCAGAATTGGTTTTTCCGGGTACGATTAGGGGGGGTGACCAAGATCAAGTATTCTTTGCTGTCCAGGCGGATGATGTGAGAAATTTTTCCTGAACCTTCAGACCATGGCAAATCTGCCTCGGTGATCAAACTCACATCGAGCAGATTGAAAACCCTTTGAATCTGCTTCTTTTCCTCAGCCAGCTCGGCCTCAGACATGATGTTGGCGCTGAAAGTGGGATGGAGAAAAGAAGAAGTCGCGATTTGGGGAAGCTCGACAGCGACTCCCCTTATGCCTCCGTAAAACCTCAGCTTAATATCCAGTCGAACAGCTGCATGAAGAGAAATAAGAGTCAAGGCCAATAAAAAAACTGTGAAAAGAATTATTTTTTTCTTAATCATCGCCATCCTCCTATGGTGTTTTTTCAGCCCAGACAATGATCATTTTCAGGTCACGGGGCTTGAAGAAATAGGCCCGGGCTGGCTCGTTCCCAACCCTGATGTAATTAATCTGAAACCGCTCAGCAAGCTTATTACTCGAAACTCTGTTAAGGCTAATGGAAGATAGCCATACCAGGCTTGAAACAATGACCAGAAGCCCGGCCGCTCCGGCTATCCAGGCTAAGCGGCGAAAGCGAAATGGCCTCTTTAATCCCCCCTCCTCCAGCCTCGTCCTGACTGCCGGCCACAAGTCTGGGATGCTCTCAACATCGCCTTGCTGAGCAAACAATGATTTGACTTCCTCCGCGCTTGCCATCTTTTTCTGACACAGAGGGCAGCGCTGGAGATGATGGCCTATCAGAAAATCCTGCCATTTCTTCAAAGGAATGAGGGAAAATAAAAAGTCAATAAACCTGCATTTAAACATTTTTATTCTCCAGCAGCTTTTTTATTTTTTTGCGGGCTTTAAAAAGATAAACTCTGGCTGTGCTCGGAGAGCACTTTAAGACGTTCGAGACTTCCTCGCTGGTGAAGCCTTCGTTTGCCCAAAGGAAGAGCGAAATCCTCTCTTTTGGGCTCAATTTTTTTAAGACATGCTTCAGGAGAGCTTGTTCATCGGCTTGATTTTGAGCCTGGGCCAGGGTCGAGGGAACATGTTCCCTCTTCATCTTCTTATAAAAATCATGAAAGCGTCGTCTCCGGCGCAGCTGGTCGAGGCAGCTATTATAGACAATAGCGTAAAGCCAATTCTTGAAGCTCTTCTGCGAATCAAATTTCTCTAAATTGCGATAGGCTCTAATGAAGGCTTCCTGGCAGGCGTCTTCGGCATCCTCGCGGTTTTGGAGCAAATTCAAAGCCACGGCCATAATTTTTCCTCCGTATCTCTCGACAACGTGCTTGAACTCATTCTCTCTTCCTTGAAGGCAGCCTCTCAGCCAAAGATTGTCATCCATTTCTTTTGATTTATTCAATTCTATTACGCCTGCCAAAATAAAAATGTTTACAGCCTCTTCTAAAATAATAGTCTATACTTTCCTCCATCATCAATAAACTTTTGCCTCTTTTTTGACTTTTCCCTTCTATTTATCTATGTTTATAACACCTTGAGATTAAAAGGAGGTGAGCAAAGATGAAGAAAGCAAGAATGACTTTGATTCTCCTCTTCTGGATTTTTTTGGCTCTGCCTGTCTTTTCTCTTCAGGAGAAAGCCGCAGCCGCGCAGCCCAAGCCAATCGAGCTCCAAGACATCCTTGCCTGGAAGAGTATCCGCACGGCTGCTCTCTCCAATGACGGCCAGT
>CAZJXZ010000146.1:0-6531 GCA_964549955.1 uncultured Eubacteriales bacterium | reverse complement strand
GGCTTGAAGAAGTGGGCTCCTAAAGACTTCGACTTCGAGGAATTTGAGAAGGGACTTTCATCGATCCAGAACATTGCCCTCTGTCCAGGATGTTTGAAGGACGGAGGCAGAGAAAACTGTGAGATAAGAGCCTGCGCCACTGAGAAGAATATTGCCGAGTGTATCGAATGTCGCCGGCCTGCTGATTGCAAGAACCTTGAGTTATTAAACAAAATGCGCACAGGCTCCCGGCAGGCAGGACTTATGGTCAAAACTGAGAATGTTGGTCAAGAAAAGATTATAAAGAAGTGGATTGATGATATGAAAAATAAATTTCCTTATTTCATCTTATTTCTGAAAGATTAGTAACTTGAAATCAGCTTTAAGGTCGAGGGCAGTAAGACTAACAATCCAAATATTTAAGTCGATAGTTGCCCTCTTCCTTCTTCTTGCCTTGCTTTTTGGGCCGGCAGGCACCTTTAAATGGCTTGAAGCCTGGCTCTACATCATCTTATACCTAATAGCAGTAGCAGGAATCCTTTTATGGATGAAGAAAAAAAGCCCGGGATTGCTCAGGGAAAGGATGTCAACAAAAAAAGACGCTAAAAGCTGGGACAAAAAAATCATTCTTGCCTATACCTTGCTCTTGATGATAATGCTAGCCGTGGCTGGCCTCGATGCAGTCCGATTCCGCTGGTCCCGGGTGCCCTTGTCATTGAAAATCATCGGATTTTTGGGTTTCACCCCCGCCTTTCTATTAGCCTTCTGGGCAATGACTCAAAACCCTTACCTTTCAGAGTTGGTAAGAATTCAAAAAGAGCGTGGCCATCGTGTTTGCAACACAGGCCCCTATAAATATGTCCGGCATCCGATGTATGTCGGTGTCATCCTTCTTATCCTCTGTCTTCCTTTTGCCCTTGGCTCATTCTATGCCCTAATCCCGGCGTTCGTGATAACACTCCTCTTCGTCCTCCGCACTTTTCTTGAAGACAAAACCTTGCAGGCCGAGCTCCCTGGCTACAAAGAATATGCAGATAGAGTTCGCTACAAGCTTATACCAGGAATATGGTAGGGAATTTTTCGCTTTTATTGTATAATTCTCGGCTATAAAAAATTATCAGGAGGTTGTCATGTTCATGAAAAAGAAAGCTTTTTTATTTCTATTCCTGGCGACAGTTATTTCTGTCTTAGCTTATGCCACTCAGCCTGAAAGCCAGCCTTCTGAAAAAGACCTGACTTCGCAGATTAATGCCCTGCTTCAAAAAGTCTATAAGGCTGATGAACCGGGCGCAGCTGTCCTGGTCAAAAGGCAGGGACAAGTCGTTTTTCGCAAAGGCTATGGCCTTGCGGATATGGAGCTCGGAATTCCTGTCGAGCCGGACATGGTCTTTCGCCTCGGCTCTATCACCAAACAGTTCACAGCTGTGGCCATTCTTTTGCTGGCTGAGCAGGGAAAACTTTCTCTTCAAGATGAAATCACCAAATTCCTCCCCGACTATCCCACGCATGGAAAAACCATCACCGTCGAGCACCTTCTGACACACACCTCAGGAATCAAAAGCTACACCGACTTGCCTGAATGGCTTCCCCTCATGCGGAAAGACATGACCCTCAAAGAGATCATCGACCTCTTTAAGGATAAACCCATGGAATTTTCGCCAGGAGAAAGATGGAAATACTGCAATTCAGGTTATATCCTTCTAGGTGCAATCATCGAAAAAATCTCGGGCGAAACATACGAAGCCTTCCTGCAAAAAAATATCTTTGACCCATTGGGCATGAAGCACTCCTATTACGGAAGCGCCTCGCGCATCATTCAGCGGCGAATACCTGGATATTACAAGGGAAGAACCGGGTTCGAGAATGCCCCTTATATCAGCATGACCCAGCCTTATGCTGCCGGTTCTCTTCTCTCTTCTGTCGATGACCTAGCCATTTGGAATGAGGCACTTCTCGCCGGAAAACTCATCAAGAGAGAAACTCTGGAGAAAGCTTTCACTCCCTTCAAATTGAAAGATGGCACGGATACAGGTTACGGTTATGGCTGGTTCATTTCGAACTATGAAGGCCACCGTATCATCGAACACGGAGGAGGAATCCCAGGCTTTACAACCTATGCCCTTCTCTTGCCCGAGGACCAGGCTTTCGTTGCCCTTTTGACTAACAGCTCCATCGAGGGACGCGCGCCAGAGCCTTTTGCTTTTAGAATCACTGCTTTGACTCTGGGACAGCCTTATAAGGAGCCTGTAGCCATAACTCTGCAGGAAAAAGAAGTCATTCCGCTTGTCGGCGTTTATGTCAATGCCCTGAATGAAGAGCGGTACATCATCCATGATGGAAACAGGCTTTTTTCCCAGCGCGCTGGAGGGAGCAAGAATGAAATCTTCCCAGTCTCGCCCACAGAATTTTTCTTAAAGGATTCATTTGCCCGCATCAAGCTTATTAGAAACGAAAAGGGCGAAGTCACCGGGGCCAAGCTCGTTAACCGCATCGGCCCAGTCGAGTTATACACCAAGACAACAAAGCCCCTGCCGACGGGCCGCAAGGAGATAGCCCTGGACCCTGCACTTTACGACCAGTATGCAGGCGAGTATGAGCTTGCCCCCGGCTTCTCCATCGTCGTCACCAAGGAAGATAATAAGCTCATGATCCAGGCAACTGGCCAGCAAAAAGCGGAAATTTTTCCTGAATCGGATACAAAGTTCTTCCCCAAGGTGGTGGACGCACAAATTGAGTTTGTGAAAGATTCCTCAGGAAAGGTGACAGGGCTTATTCTTTATCAGGGCGGTCAAAAGCTCCAGGCAAAAAAAGTCAAATAGCTGAGGCTGTAGATTGCCTTTGGGATTCTCAATATTTCCCCTAAGAGAGGAGGTTTGAGGTGAGATGCCGAAAATGCGGAAAGGATTATGAGTCACAATATTATTTTAAGGCCGATGAAGTCTGCATCGAATGCTATGAAAAAATGACGCCTGAGGAAAAGGCTGCCGTCTATCGTCCGTCCAAGATCCAGGCCATGACCACCACGGCTTTCACCATCGACGGCTACCGCATCGTGAAATCTTTGGGGGTTGTCCGTGGAATTATCGTCCGTTCCCGTTCTATTTTCGGAACCCTTGGCGCGTCTATCCAGACTCTTATCGGAGGGAACATCACTTTGTTCACTGAACTCTGCGAACAGACTCGAGCCGATGCTTTTAAGATGATGGTGGACCATGCTGAGGAACGAGGAGCCAACGCGGTTGTCGGAGTGCGCTACGATGCTACTGAAATCATGCAGGGTGTGACAGAAGTCCTCTGCTACGGCACGGCCGTAGTTGTCGAACCAATCAGCCAAGCTTGATATATAACGGTAGGCAAAGGCGGCACTTTGAATAAAAAAGTAATAATCCAATTTTTAAAATATTTTCCTAATGAAAATCAAAAGTGACCCTCGAAGAGGGCTTTCTCAGCTATTGACAAGAATATTTCATGACAATATATGTTGATGACATGCCGGCAAATGTTGAAGAGGCCAAAAGGAATTTTATAGAAACCTCTTCCGAGCGACTTTTGTCCCTGGATGTGTTCCGCGGGATGGTGATGGTTTCCCTGCTTGCAGAAGGAACAGAAGTCTACAGCAGCTTGGAAACTCTCGTCAAAGGTCACAATCGCGCCGGCTTTCTGATGCCAGTTATCCAGCAATTCTTCCACCATCCATGGAACGGGCTGCGCCTCTGGGACCTGGTTCAGCCAGGTTTTATGTTTATCGTCGGCGTGGCCATGGTCTTTTCCATCAACAAGCGATGGGCGAGAGGGGACACCTGGGCAAAGACCTTCGGTCACATCGCCCGCAGATGCTTGATTTTGTTTCTGCTGGGGACAGGCCTGCACTGCGTTTATAACGGCAAAATCGTCTGGGAATTGTGGAACGTCCTGACCCAGCTCTCGGTGACGGTCATGATAACTTTTCTCATCATGCGCCTGCCGCGGAAGGTTCAGCTCTTCATCTCCTTAGGGCTCCTCCTTGTCTCAGACCTGGCTTACCGTTTGATTCATATCGCGCCCTATGACCAGACATTTGTGGCCGACAGAAACTTCGGCTCCTGGATGGATATGGTCCTGATGGGCAAGCTGTCGAAGGGTCACTGGGTGGCAGTGAACTGCATCCCGACCTCGGCTCATACCATCTGGGGCTCGCTGGCAGGACAAATCATTCAAGGTGATTGGCTGCAAAGAAAGAAAGCTGCTGTTCTGGCTGCAGCGGGTCTGGCGGGCGTTCTTTTCGGATACGTTATGGACTGGGGATTTGGCGTTGAAGCGCTGCGGACGCCGATCATCAAGCGGATTTGCACCAGCTCCTTTGTGATTGCCTCTGGCGGATGGTGTCTGCTGGCGCTGGCCGCGCTTTTCTGGCTGATTGAGGTGAAAGGCTGGAGGCGCTGGACACTCTTCTTCGCTGTGGTAGGAATGAACTCGATTCTCATCTATCTCATCAAGGAAACAATCACTCCAGGCTGGCTCAACGGCGCAACCGCCATCTTTGTCCACGGCTTTTTAGGTGCCCTCCATATCGGCCAGCCCTGGTTGAAGGCAGCGAATGCCTTCGTCGTCTTGGGTCTTCTGTGGTCCTTTTGCTACTTGCTTTACAAGCGTAAAATATTCATCCGAATCTGAATTTGGCTTTTGCTTCTCTTTAAAAACTCAGTTTAGCGGAAGGGGATAAATCCTTTCTCAGAAAGTGGAGAGCTTCCCTGAATCTAAAACCGAGTTTTTCCTTAAAGTCAATAAAGAGGGCAAATTCGCCGACTTTTAATCTAAAGGGATTAAACATTTTCGTTTGGCATTAGCTTGAGATTGGCATTAAGGCTATTTTATGTTAAGTTTTTTGTTTAATGATGGGGGAAAAATGAGGTTGAAAAAACATCAGACAAAGCTTCTGACGGTGCTTGTATTTCTTTTAGGCTTTCTGCTCACGGCCTTCACAGCAGGTCAGTGGAAAGGGAAAATCGAAAAAGAAGACGGTATGACCGTTATCCGGAATCCAAAAGAGCCGCTTTATGGTGAACTTGTCCTTGACTTGGAGCAAGATTTAAACATCGGCCGTGAGGATGACGAGAACTACGCTTTCTATAAATCCGCAACCTGTGCCCTGGACAGCCAGGAGAATATCTATGTCCTCGACTTTGACCAATGCCGGATTCAGCAATACGACCGAGAAGGAAAATTTGTGAAGGCCATCGGGAGGAAAGGCCAGGGACCAGGAGAGATAGAGAGCCCATTCCAAATTTTCATCGACCATCAAGAAAATATCTACATTTTTCAGGAGAGGCAGTTCAAAGTCTTCCGGACTGACGGCGGGTTTGTCAAAAGTATCGCCTTAAGAAACTTCCTATCTGATTTTTTTATCACTCGCCAAGGGACATTTTTCGCCTTATTCCTTCAGGTTGACGAAAAGACAAGGGCGAATGCCGTGGCAGAGTTTGATGCTGAAGGCAATCTGATTAATACCTTGGCCTCATACCCTAATGAAGCGTTCGTGACCAGCCCCCGCAAAGCTGGCGAAGGTATGGTAATCGCGAGTTTTTTCTTTTCCCATGAATACAACAACGAAATCTGCTTCTGCCCTGTCGGTCCTGTATCTTTCTGTTACGGCCACTCCTCTGAATACAAGATTTTTGTCGTTGACGCTGAGGGCAAAGTGAAGTTTATCATCAAAAAGGATGACGAACCTCAGCCGATCAGCGGGAAAGAGAAAAGAGCCATCATCGACCGGCATGCGAAATCTAGAAGGGCAATTATCGGAAAGATCTCGCGAGGCGAAATTGAAAGAGGACTCTTTTTTCCTAAAAACAAGCCCTTCTTTAATCAACTCTTGGCCGATGACAAGGAAAGGATTTATGTCAAGCGGTTGACTTCGTCTGCCCTCGACAAAGAACCGCCTAAAGAATATACCTTCGATATTTTCAGCCGGGAGGGACGCTGCCTCCACAGGGCGAAAATG
The DNA here is from genome assembly GCA_964549955.1 of uncultured Eubacteriales bacterium. Classification (GTDB taxonomy): domain Bacteria; phylum Acidobacteriota; class Aminicenantia; order Aminicenantales; family Aminicenantaceae; genus CAZGMN01. The sequence continues at coordinate 572 of CAZJXZ010000146.1, read as the reverse complement.
CCTTTCATTCCCCTCCTCATCAGAAACGGACATCTTTACCAAATTAAGATGGATGAGGAGGCAGGCCTGACCAAAATCCTTCGCTATAAAATCCGCAACTGGGCAGAGCTAAAAGAAGAATAAATCTGCCCCCTGAATTCCAAGCTTAGCTTAGAGAATCGAGTTATTAAAAAAAAGACTCCTGGTCTAGATAATCTGGGGGATGATATTTATATTTGAAAAATTCGCTCTTTCGCTATATAAATGCGAATTATAAATATATAAAAAGCTGACCACTTGGAAAGGAGAACCCATGAAAAGAAAAATTATAAACGTAGGAATCTTTGGAGCGACTGCATTCTTATTTCTGGCTGCTTTTTCATCGCCAATGGCTGCAGATGACCTGACCGATTTAGCCTTGGTCAAACCTGGGAGGTCGCGCGCTGTGACTTCGGCTCATCCTGACCCCAACTCCAATAAGGACCGAATCGGCATAGTCAAGCCTGGAGAGACAGTTGTCCTGGCCGACATCAAGGGTCCGGCCGTCATCAATCATATCTGGCTGACCTTTAACGAGGCCCGGCCCAACTGGC
>CAZJXZ010000145.1:0-6540 GCA_964549955.1 uncultured Eubacteriales bacterium | reverse complement strand
TTTTTTATTGACAGGCTCAAGGTCGGATAAATATAATGAAAAAACTTTGAGTCAATACAACAAAAAATCAAAATATCCAGCAATAATAAAGCAGGAGGTCATCTATGAGTGACATCGTCATCGCCAGCGCTGTCAGAACTGCCGGAGGCAAGTTCGGTGGCGCTTTCAAGGATTTTTCAGCGGTGGAATTGGGAGCGCTTGTCGTCAAAGAGGCTGTGCGCAGAGCAGGAATCGAGCCGGCCCAGGTGGAGGAGGTTGTCTTTGGCACAGGCTGGCAGGCTGGGCTCGGTCCCAATATCGGACGGCTGGCTACTGTTAAAGGAGGATTGCCCCATCAAGTGCCTGCCTTTACTATCAACAAGCGATGCGGCTCTTCGCTTCGTGCGACTTCTCTTGCAGCCCAGATGATCAAGGCTGGAGACGCCGAGGTGGTCTTGGCCGCAGGAGCTGAGAATACGTCCCAGGTCCCTTACATCGCTGATGGAGCCAGGTGGGGGAATCGAATGGGAGACGGAAAGTTGGTCGATGTCATGCACAAAGATGGGTTCATGTGCCCTCTAGCCGGTCATCTGATGGGAATGACAGCAGAAACACTGGTTGAAAAATACAAGATAAGCCGTGCTGAGCAGGATGCTTTTGCCGCTGAAAGCCAGAACAAGGCAGTCAAGGCCATAAAAGAGGGAAAGTTCAAGGAAGAAACCCTGGCTGTCGAGATACCCGTGGGAAAGGGGAAGACAGAACCCTTTGCCACCGAAGAGATTCCGAGGGAGGGAGTGACAGCTGAAGGCCTGGCCAAGCTTCCGCCTGTCTTCAAGAAAGACGGAACAGTCACGGCAGGAAACAGCTGCGCCCTCTGTGATGCAGGGGCTGCAGTCCTGGTCATGAAGAAAGAAAAAGCAAGCGAGCTCGGCGTCAAGCCTTTAGCGCGGATTATCTCCTATGCCCATGCTGGCGTCGACCCGGCAATCATGGGAATCGGCCCTGTTCCTGCGGTATCAAAGGCTTTGGAGCGGGCCAAGCTCAAGCTCGAAGACATCGACCTCATCGAGCTCAACGAGGCTTTTGCTGCCCAGATTCTGGCTGTGGAGAAGGAGCTTAAGTGGGATCGCTCAAAGGTCAACGTGCATGGCGGAGCCATCGCCCTCGGCCATCCGGTTGGCGCTACTGGCGCAAAAATACTGACAACATTGCTCTATGCCCTTAAGACCTACAACAAGACCCTTGGGCTGGCAAGCATGTGCATCGGAGGAGGGCAGGGTGTGGCGATGATTGTCGAGAGGCTGTCTTAAAAAGTCAGAAAGCGTTATGGATTAATGGAGGAATAGAATGGAAGTCAAAAAACCTTTTGTGGCCGGTGCAGGGATTATGGGCTCTGGAATCGGGCAGCTCTGCGCTCAGCAGGGCTACGAGGTCTCTGTCATCGATGTCTCCCAGGATTTGGTCAACAAGGCTGAGGCAAAAGTCAAAGCCGGATTGCAGAAGAGGGTTGAGGGAGGAAAGATCACTCAAGACGAGATGAACTCTGTTCTTTCTCGAGTCAAATGGTCCGTAGACCTTAACCTCGCCCGTAATTCAGATTTTGTCATCGAGGCCATCTCCGAGAACATTGTGGCCAAGAAAGAGCTCTTCAAGAAGCTGGATGCAATCTGCTCGCCCCAAACAATTCTGGCTACAAACACCACCGCCCTTTCAGTGAGCGAGATTGCCTCAGCCACTTCACGTCCTGACAAAGTCATCGGAATGCACTTTTTCAATCCGGCAGTAATCATGAAACTGGTCGAGATCATCCGCGGCGAAAAAACTTCTGAAGAGACGATTTCCGCCACAAAGAAATTTGCCGAGAGCCTGGGCAAGTTTCCCATAGCCACTTCCAAGGAAGCGCCTGCCGGGATAGTCAGCCGAGTTCTGGCCGGGCTGCTCAACGAGGCGGCGGTTGTCTATTCTCAGGGCATCGCCTCTGCGCAGGATATCGATGAGGCGCTGAAGCTTGGAGCAGGGCTGCCGATGGGTCCTCTGGCCTTGATCGATATGATCGGCCTGGACATTCATCTGGCGAAGATGGAGACACTGTATTCCAAGCTCAAGGATGAGCGCTACAAGCCGCCTGATGTCATCAAAAAGATGGTTGCTGAAGGCAAACTGGGGAAAAAATCAGGTCAAGGATTTTACAAATATTAAGAAAAGGGGACAGTCCCCTTATTTACTAAAGGGACATGGACCGGATTCGCAGCCGGGACACATTCTGTTCCGGAGGATTGATTTGAATTCGGCAGTGTGTCCCCCTATCTTAGAAGGAGCAAGCCATGGACTTTGATTTAAATCAGGAACAAAAAATGATCCAGGATACCATCCGCAAATTCGCCAAAGAAGAGATCGCGCCTGTGGCAAGAGAGAATGACAAAAAGGCTCGATTTCCACAAGAAATTTTCAAGAAGCTGGCAGAGCTCGGCTTCATGGGCACGCCCATTCCCGAGGAATACGGCGGTGCAGGGTTTGATTATATAAGCCATGCGATTGTCGCCGAGGAGATCGGTCGCGTGGATTCATCCCTGCGTGGGACTTATTCAGTCCAAGTTTCCCTGGTCGAGCTTCCCCTTTTCATGTTCGGCACCGAGAAACAGAAGAAAAAATATCTGCCAAAATTAACATGCGGCGAATGGATTGGCTGCTTTGGCCTGACCGAGCCCAATGCCGGAAGCGACCCGGCGAGTATGGTCTCGACTGCAGTCAAAGACGGCGATGACTACATCCTTAACGGGCAGAAGACCTGGATCACCAATGCCGGCATTGCTGACTTGGCAATCGTTTATGCCAAGACTGATAGAGACGCAGGGGCAAAAGGGATTACCGCCTTTCTTGTGGAAAGAGGATTCGAGGGGTTTTCAACAAAAGACATCCACGATAAGCTCGGTCTCCGTGCCTCGAACACCGGCGAGATATTCCTGGAGAACTGCCGTGTCCCCAAAGAAAACGTTCTGGGTGAAGTGAACAAGGGCTTCAAGGTTGCTCTGAGCACGCTTGATTTCGGCCGGTTCACGGTGGCCGCAGGCAGTGTGGGAGCGGCCCAGGGCTGCATCGACATCTGTAAAGAGTATGCCAAGCAGAGAATCCAGTTCGGGAAGCCTATTGCCAGCTTTCAGCTTGTGCAGCAGATGATTGCCGACATGGTCGTCGAGTGCGAGGCAGGCCGGCTGCTTGTCTACCGTGTCGGCCACATGAAGAACAAGGGAATACCCAACACCAGGGAAACATCCATCGCCAAGTATTACTGCAGCGAGATGGTCAACCGCGTCGCATATAAAGCAATACAGATTCATGGCGGCTATGGCTTCTCCGGTGAATACGATGTCGAGCGCTTCTACCGCGATGCCCGAATCAACACCCTCTATGAAGGAACTTCTCAGATTCAGCAGCTGATCATCGGCTCCTTTGAGCTCGGCATCAAAGCCTTTGAATGAAAATGATAGAAAAGGGGACAGGCTAGTTTTTTTTAAAAAAGTTAACTGTCCCCTTTTCTTTTAAGAAGGAGCACTATCATGTATAAAACACTTATTTATGAGAAGAAAGATAATATCGGACTCCTGACCATCAGCCGTCCGGATAAGATGAACGCCATTTCCCGGGAATTGACAACTGAATTGAAGCAGCTTCTCGACGAGGTTGAGAGCGATGAGGAACTGAGAGTCATGGTCATAACCGGAGCAGGCGATAAAGCCTTTGTTGCTGGCGCAGATATCAATGAGCTTGTGGACCGCGAAGCAAAGATGGGAAGGAGAGTCTCCAAAGAAAGGCAGGATATTTTCTCCAGGATAGAAAACCTTCATGTCCCGGTCATAGCCGCGGTCAATGGCTATGCCCTGGGAGGAGGGCTAGAGCTGGCCTTGGCTTGCTCGATGAGAATCTGTTCGGAGAAGGCTCAGTTCGGAGCGCCTGAAGTCAAGCTGGGAATCATTCCTGGAGACGGAGGAACCCAGCGGCTTCCTCGGTTGGTCGGATCAGGAAGGGCGATGGAGATGATTCTTACCGGCGATTTCATCGATGCTCAGGAGGCCTACCGCATCGGGCTTGTCAACAGAGTCGTTCCTTCAGAGAAATTGATGGAGGCGGCTATGGAGCTTGCTCAGAAAATTGCCTTACGTCCTCCGTTGGCTGTGAGGTACGCCAAGGAAGCTGTGAACAGAAGTCAGGAGGGGGCGGCAGGCTCAGGCTTTGCCCTTGAATCTTACCTTCATGCTCTTTCCTGCACGACCGAAGATAAAAAGGAAGGAGTTGCTGCTTTCCTGGAGAAGAGAAAAGGGGAGTTCAAAGGGAAGTAGAGCTCAGGCCAGTGGGTGGCACGCTGGAGGTTCGAAGCACGCTGATTTTCCCCAGCGAGGAACGCGAGCTCCCATTCAGCCGCGCTGCTTTGCTCTGCGGCAAAGCAGCGGGGGTTCCAAGGGGGTATGCCCCTTTGGTCGCAGGACGCTTTGAAGCGTCCGAGAAGGGGAGGCAGCGAAGCGTTGGAAGGGGGAACGCGAAGCGGTTCCCCCTCCAAGATGCTCTTCTCTCCTATTGGAGAGATTGCTTCGTCGCTTCGCTCCTCGCAACGCCCGCTCAGGCTTCATAGGGGACTCGTCACCTCCAGCATGCCACCCACTGGCCTTCGCTCAATTGGTTATAGAGAAGATAACAGTATTAAAGGCTTGATATTATTGCCTACGTTAATGTAATAATATTTTCAGAAAAAGCATTATAATAAACAAAAGGACAAATCTGCAGTGAACGTTCATATTGAAAAAATTGTCTTTCCAGGGAAAAGCATGGCTTTGGTCGAAGGTAAGGTTGTTTTTTGTGACGAGGGGCTTCCAGGAGAAGAAGTGGAAGCTGAGCCAATCAAAGAGAAAAAAACCTACCTTGAAGCCAGAACGAAAAAGATTCTCAAGGAATCGCCGCACAGAATTCCTGTTCGCTGTCCCCATTACCAGGTCTGCTCTCCTTACCAATACATCAGTTATCCTTTTCAGCTTGAAATCAAGAAATCTCAAATCAAGGAAATATTTTTGCGAAGTCTCAGGGTCGAGCTTCCTGATCTGCTAACCAGAACCTCGGCAAAGATTTGGGGCTGCAGGAACAAAGTCCGCCTCAAGCTCATCAAGCAAAATTCTGCAACTCATCTTGCTTACCATCAGCCTGGAGAGCAGGAAAAATTCGTCAGAATAAAAGAATGTTTTCTCGTCTCGGATGAGATGAATTCCCTTTTAGCTGCATTTTGTGAGATAGCGACAGAAAAGAATCTGGGTGGGATAGAAGAGGTTGAAGTCAAGGAGAGTTCTTCCAGCAAGGAAATGCTCCTCATTCTTTATCTGAATTCCAAAAGAGCATTGGAAGGTCTTAGAGAGAATATAGCTCCGCTAAGGTCAAGATTCCCTTTAAGGGGAATTATCTGTCTGGTAAATAAGAGAAAAGGAACGAAAGAGATTATTCTCGACGGTGAAAATTATATAGAAGAAAGAATCGGAGAGAATACCTTCCGCATCGGACCTCAATCTTTTTTCCAGGTCAATACAGAATTGCTGAAGGAAGTTCTCACAGACCTGAGGAATATCATCCCTCTCAGCGGAAAGCAGAGAGTCGCAGACCTTTACTGCGGGGTTGGAACATTCGGAATTGCCCTGGCTTCAGACGCAGCCGAGGTCGTAGGCGTTGAATCTTCGCTCGAAAATATTGAATTCTTGAAGAAGAATCTTGACCTCAACCGCATAAGCAATTTCACAATCTGCGAAGGTTTGAGCGAGGAATGGATATCCCGGATTTTAAAAAAGAATGTCGAGGCCTTAATCCTCGACCCTCCCCGCAAAGGGATTTCCCGCAGCATCGTTGAAAGCCTCATTAAAAAGCCTGTTCCTTTAATTGTTTACCTCTCCTGCAATCCTTCGACACTCGTCAGAGATTTGAAGCTCCTGAATTCGAAATACAGACTGAAAGACATTCGTCTCTACGACTTTTTCCCCCACACTCCCCATATTGAGACCTGCTCAGTTTTAGAAGAATTTTAAACGCTTGGCATTGAAGTTTTTTTCATTCGAAAAAAATTCAGCTTGATTTCAGAACGATCAGGCTGTATTTTAGAACGCCAATCATCCAGAGCTGCGTTTTCAGCTGATTCTGAGGCATATTTTTTAAAGATTCAAAAGGAGGTTATCCTTCATGGAGAAGACAGAAACTTTAAAAGACGGCACAAAAGTCCTGATCAGGGACCTGACCATCAAGGATCTCGACAAGATGATGAGATTTTACCGCTCACTTCCTGCAGAAGACAGAAAGTATCTCAGAGTCGATGTCACAAACAGAGAGATCGTGGCTCAGAGAATTAAGCTGATCGAGCAGGGAAATGTCTTGCGCATCATCGCTCTGCACGGCGATGATGTCGTCGCCGACGGGGCTCTGGAGCTTCCTGAAGAAGAGTGGAAAAGACACCAGGGAGAGCTTCGGGTCATTGTCGCCAAGCCTTTCCAGCGCAAGGGACTGGGGATGCTGATGATGAGAGAGCTTTACTTTCTC
>CAZJXZ010000144.1:0-6549 GCA_964549955.1 uncultured Eubacteriales bacterium | reverse complement strand
CGTCCGAGAAGGGGAGGCAGCGAAGCGTTGGAAGGGGGAACGCGAAGCGGTTCCCCCTCCAAGGTCGCTCTCCTCTCCCTATCGGAGAGATTGCGCAGCCTGTTCCGAGCGAAGCGAGGAATCTTCTTCGCTCCTCGCAACGCCCGCTCAGACTTCATAGGGGACTCCTCACTCCCATCCCTCACCCCTATTAAATAGTTAGTGATAAGGGTGAAGATTTATTTTTTCTCGGTCAGCTCGAGGTAAATCACCTCGATCAGGCTCATAAAGCGGCGTCCCCCTGGCTGTGGAGGGCGCTCCTCGACATTAAAGGCTTTCTTGATCTCATCCAGGGATTTCCCTTCTTGGATAAGAGCCTTTATTTTTGCCTGCTTTTCTTCGAGGGATTTTATCAGGGCTTCGATTTCGGCTTTGTTGGCAGGTTCGCTATGGCCATTGAGAAAAGTGTCAGCGTCGAGCTTTAAAATTTCTCTTAATGTATTCACCAGCCCGAAGGAGCTTCCATTTTTCTGGCGATGGACCAACGGGTCTCTGCCGCGAAAGAAGAGGTCTCCAAGAAAGGCAAGCTTTTCTTCCGGGAAATAGACGACCGCATCGCCGCTGGTATGGGCAGGGCCAAAATGGAGAAGCTCGATCACCTTGCTTCCGGAATAGATTTTCAATCGTTCAAAGAATGTCAGGCCAGGAAGGTAGGCTCTCAGCTTTGGCTCTTTGAAAGCTTCATCCATATGCTTTCTTGTTTCCTGATGAGCAACAATCAACATATCCTGGGGAAAGCCAGTCAAGCCGTTGACATGGTCTCCGTCGCTGTGTGTGAGGAGGACATATTTTATAGGATTTGGGGTCAATTTTCTTATTTCAGCAATCATCTGCTTGGTTGATTCCTCATCCATTTTGGCGTCTATGGCTATGACCTCCTTTTCACCGATGAAGAATCCGCAATTTGCACCGCTTCCGCCTTTGACTTCATAGACATCAGCTCTGACTTGGCTTACTGTAATCGGTGGAGGAGTTGGTTTGGCAGTTGGCTGTTGCTGTTGGGCATTAATATAAATGAAAAGATAAAGGACAATGATGGCTAAAAAGAAAAGCTTATAATTTTTCTTCATAACAGGCCTCCTTTAATGATTTATATTTTTTTCGACACGGCAAAAATTATCCTTTTTACAGATTATGATGTCAACAATAAGAGAAAATAGGGAGATGTGCTTAATTCGCAATCGGGAAATATTCTGCTTCTAAAGGATTGATTTGAATTAGGTGATGCGTCCCCTTATTTCATAGCTTTTAGCCCAGTGCCTCTTTGACCTTGGACCCGATTTCAGCTGGGCTTTTGGCCACAAGAACTCCGGCTTTCTCCAAAGCTTCCATCTTTTCCTTGGCCGTGCCTTTTCCGCCGGCGATGATGGCGCCGGCATGGCCCATCCGTCTTCCTGGAGGGGCAGTCTGGCCGGCGATGAAGCTAATGACCGGCTTCTTGAACTCCTTCTTGATGTACTCGGCCGCCTCCTCCTCTGCTGTTCCCCCGATTTCACCGATAAGGATAACCGCTTCTGTGCCCTTGTCTTTCTTGAAGAGCTTTAAGAGGTCAACAAACTTGAGGCCGACAATCGGGTCTCCGCCTATTCCGATTGCCGTCGACTGCCCATATCCCAGCTTTGTCACCTGGTCGACAGCCTCATAGGTCAACGTGCCCGAGCGAGAGATAATTCCGATAGTCCCGGGTTTATGGATGTGACCGGGCATGATGCCGATTTTACATTTTCCTGGAGAGATGATACCCGGAGTGTTCGGTCCGATAAGATAACAGTCTTTTCCCTTGAGGAATTGTTTGACCTTGATCATATCAAAAGTCGGGATTCCTTCGGTGATGCAGACGATGCACTGAATTCCGGCAGCAGCAGCTTCCATGATGGCGTCAGCAGCAGCAGAGGCCGGGACGAAAATGGCAGAAGCGTTGGCACCCTCCTTTTCCACAGCATCAGCCACTGTGTTAAAAACAGGAACTCCGAGGTGGGTTGTCCCGCCTTTCCCAGGAGTCATGCCGGCCACGACCTTGGTTCCGTACTCCTGCATCCTCTGGGTGTGGAAAGTTCCTTCTCCCCCTGTGATTCCCTGAACAACGACTCTTGTTCTTTCATCAACGATTATGCTCATCTTCAGCTCCTTTCACATATTTTTTTTAGCCAGAGGAACAACTTTCTCTGCTGCCTCCTTCATTGTCTCTGCAGTGTAAAAAGAAAGGCCTGACTCCGAGAGTATCTTTTTGCCGAGCTCCACGTTTGTTCCTTCGAGTCGGACAACCATCGGGACCTTGAGCCCAATCTCCTTGGCAGCCTTAACTATACCGCCGGCTACCAAGTCGCAGCGGACAATTCCGCCGAAGATATTGATCAGGGCCGCCTTGACATCTTTGTCCGAGACGAGAATCTTGAAGGCATTCTTGACCGCTTCTTCTGACACGCCGCCGCCGACATCGAGGAAGTTTGCCGGCATTCCACCGGAGTGCATGATGATGTCCATGGTGGCCATGGCCAGGCCAGCTCCATTGACCATACAGCCTACGTTTCCTTCGAGCTTGATGTAATTCAGGTTGTATTTGGAAGCCTCGACTTCCAGGGGAGATTCCTCGTTGAGGTCGCGCATCTCCTGGATTTCAGGGTGACGGACGAGAGCGTTGTCGTCGAAGTTCATCTTGGCATCCAGGGCAAGAACCTTGCCCTGCTTGGTGACGAGCAATGGGTTTATCTCTGCCAGCGAGGCATCTGTGGCTTCAAAGGCTTTGAAGAGGCTGGTGATGAACCTGACGCCCTGTTTGAGGGTCTCTCCTTCAAGCCCAAGCTTGAAAGCCAGGTTTCTCGCCTGGAAGGGGAGAAATCCAGTGGCCGGGTTAATGTATTCCTTGAAGATAAGCTCAGGAGTCTCGGCAGCGACCTTTTCAATCTCGACTCCTCCTTCTGGAGAAGCCATGACAACCGCTGCTTCTGTGGCCCGGTCGATGACGATTCCCAGATAAAGCTCCCGGGCAATATCAAGAGCTTCTTCAACCAGAATCCTTCTCACCAATTTTCCCTCTGGCCCGGTTTGATGAGTGACCAGAGTCATGAGGATCATCTCCCGGGCAATCTTTTCCGCTTGCTGAGGAGAGTCTGCCAGCCGAATTCCTCCACCCTTTCCCCTTCCGCCGGCATGCACTTGAGCTTTAATCACAACCTTTGAGCCAATCGTTTCTGCTATCTCTCGGGCTTTGGAAGGATTGTCTGTCACATCTCCGCGCGGAATCTGAACGCCGAACTTATCAAGAATTTTTTTGGCTTGATATTCGTGAATTTTCATCGTTTTAATCCTTTGCCGGAGCTATTTATTTCGTTTTTTGAATTAAATAAACTCCTGCGCTATAGCGTCTTGGCAGAAGCCAAATCGAGGGAGATGAGTCTTCTCTTCTTTGATTCAGCCTTTGTGGTACTTCTTTTTCCCTTCTTCGTAGAGGTCGCCGCCGTAGATATCGTTGATAACGATGCAGGGAAAGTCTTTGACCTTAACTCTTCTTATGGCTTCAGGTCCCAGCTCCGGATAGGCTATGACTTCAGAGCCCTCGATGCTCTTGGAGATCAAAGCCCCGGCTCCTCCGACTGCTGCCAGATAGACGGCCTTGTATTTCTTCAACGATTCCTTGACCTCTTCGCTCCTCGAACCTTTTCCGATCGTTCCTTTGAGACCGAGAGAATGGAGAGTCGGCGTGTAAGAATCCATCCTGTAGCTCGTGGTTGGGCCTGCAGAGCCGATAGGCTTTCCAGGCCGCGAGGGAGTTGGACCAACGTAATAGATGAACTGGCCCTTGATGTCGATAGGCAGCTCTTTGCCTTCTTTGACTAGGTCGGCGAGTTTTTTGTGGGCCGAATCCCTGCCTGTCAAAAGGTATCCGTTGATATAAACTCTATCTCCGGCTCGAAGCTTGGCTACGGCTTCATCTGAAACAGGTGTCGTGATTCTGTGCTCGGCCATTTTATTTGAATTTCAGCAGGTCAACGACAACCCGAACCGCAGCCTCAGACTTCTTGATCATCTCTTTTTCTTCCTTGGTCAAGTCGATCTCGATGATTTGCTCGACTCCGCCAGCGCCCAGTTTAACCGGAACGCCGAAATAGAGGTTCATGATTCCATACTCGCCCTCAAGGTAGGCCGCGCAGGGCAGGATCTTTTTCTTGTCCTTGACGATGGATTCAACCATTTCGGCGATGGCCAGAGAAGGAGCATAGTAGGCGCTTCCTGTTTTCAGGTATTTGACGATTTCGCCGCCGCCGTCCCTCGTCCTCTGAACGATGGCATCGACCTTTTCTTTGGGCAGGAAATGGGATAGGGGAATGCCGGAGATGGTTGTGTATCTGGCAATCGGAACCATGGTGTCTCCATGTCCTCCCAGAACAAGCGCCTGGATGCTTTCCACAGAGACTTTGAGCTCCATGGCGATAAAAGTCCTGAAGCGGGTCGTATCCAGAATTCCAGCCATGCCGAAGACTCTGTTCTTGGGGAATTTGCTGACCTTGTAGGCTGTGTAAACCATGGCGTCGAGAGGATTGGAGACGACAAGAAGCATAGACTTGGGGGAGTGCTTGACGACTTGTTCGGTCACGGATTTGACGATGCCGAAATTGGTTCCGACCAGCTCATCCCGGCTCATTCCAGGCTTTCGTGGAATGCCAGCCGTGATGACCACAATGTCAGAGTTGGCGGTGTCTGCGTAAGAGTTTGTGCCGACGATTTTTGTGTCATATTTGCCTACAGGACCGCCCTGTCGAATGTCCAGGCCCTTTCCGATAGGCATGTCTTCGACGATATCCAGCAGCACAACATCGCCCAGTTCTTTCTCAGCAATGGTGAAAGCAGTAACTTCTCCAACATGGCCGGCGCCAATCACTGATATTTTTTTACTCATAATTTAACCTCCTTATTATGAGTTAGTTGATGATATGAGATATTTTAATATTTTTTCCTCTCCCGGTGAACGATCGATTGACTCGACTCGTTTTCTTTCTTCGCAGCTTGCACTAATGATAACGCAATAAATATTTTCATATGGTCATTGCCAGCGATCGAAGGAAGCGTGACCATCCGCTTATCAATTCTCTGCCAAATGGCTCCGATTAATTTTTTGTTCAATCAGGCCTGTACGTATTTTTCCCACTTTTCCTTCAGTTTCGGGTCTTGAAGAGTTTCCATGAGATAATCGGCAAAAGCTTCGCCGCTTGCTCCGCTGTCTCTGCCGGTGACGACCAGTTTTTTCTCGTACTGGCCGCAGATATCCAGAGCCATTTCCAGGTTTTTTCCCCTTTCAGCAAAGCCAATATGATTGAGCAACATAGCTGCGGCCCGGATCATGCTCGCCGGGTCAGCATAGATGGCCCTGCCTTCTTTGACCATGCGCGGCGCAGAACCATGGATGGCCTCGAACATGGCATAGCGTTTGCCGATGTTCGCGCTTCCGGCAGTCCCCACTCCTCCCTGAAATTCGGCAGCCTCATCGGTCAGAATATCGCCGTAGAGATTGGGGAGGGCAAAGACCCTGAACTCAGTCCGTCGCTTGGGGTCGACGAGTTTGGCGGTCATGATATCAATGTACCAGTCGTCGCAGACAATCTCCGGATACTCTTTGGCGATGCGATAGCCTATCTCCAAGAATTTGCCATCAGTGGTTTTGACGACGTTTGCCTTTGTCACCAGTGTGACTCTGTTGATTTTGTTTTTCCTGGCATGCTCGAATGCCAGCCTTATAATTCGCTCTGCTCCTTGAGTTGTGGTTACGGCAAAATCTATGGCCAAATCATCTGTAACATTGATTCCTCTGCTTCCAAGAACATAGGCTCCCTCGGTGTTTTCTCGGAAAAAGATCCAGTCGATTCCTTGCTTCGGGACTTTCACCGGCCTGACATTGGCAAAGAGGTCCAGATAGCGCCGCATGGCCACATTGCAGCTCTCGATGTTTGGCCAGGGGTCTCCTTTTCTGGGAGTGGTTGTCGGTCCTTTAAGTAGGACATGACATTTCTTTATCTCTTCCAGAACATCATCCGGGATAGATTTATTGCATGCCGACCGATTTTCGATGGTCAAGCCTTCTATGTTCCTGAATTCAATTTTTCCTTTTTTTGCTTCGTCCTTGAGCATGAACTCAAGGACTCGCCGAGCGTCCTTGGCGATGTAGGGCCCGATGCCGTCGCCGCCGATGATGCCGATGATAATCGGCTGCAGCTTTGAATAGTCAACCCAATCAGCGCCTTTTTTCATCTCATCGACGCGCTTGAGCTGCTCTTCGAGAATCTTGGCCAGGTGGTCCTTTGCTTTTTCGATCGTGGAAAAATCCATAATTAGTCCTCCCTAAAATATAAGGATATTTAACTTAAAATGGATAAAGAATATTATAATTTTTTAAGATGAAAATCAACACAGTCTATAAAAATTTTTCAAGGAAAGCATAAGCTTGTCGTGAGGGTGAGGGTTTGGAGGTGAGGAGTCCCCTATGAAGCCTGAGCGGGCATGGTTTCTCTCCGAAGG
>CAZJXZ010000143.1:5376-6581 GCA_964549955.1 uncultured Eubacteriales bacterium | reverse complement strand
AGCTTAATTCTATAAGAAACATATCAGCTTTTTCTTCTTTGATGAATCGAGGAGAGATTCTCAGTTGGAGACTGATGCCACCTCCTCCTATTCGCTGAGTGGAGCTTGTATTATCCTGCACTTTTATGATGGATGAATCCAGTCTCTTGAAGGACTTGTATCGCAAAAGGCTGTTCAGCTCTCTAATCACCGGGTCGGACATCAGCTCTTTTAGCTCATCTCCCGCTGCAACTAAGGAAGTGTCCAACGAGCCCAAAATCACGTCTGCGGTAAATTGTAGATCAAGCGGCTTGACGTCAAGCTCCCTGAGTATCGAAAGAAGTTTTTCGACCTGTTCTGGAGTATCCTCGATAACAAGTGCATTCCTTTCTGGTAAATTTTGAATTTTACCGAAAGGGCCGCCTGGCATAACGCTACTTAAATATGGTCTAAGAAGGGCTTCAGCCCTGCCGGCGGTCAAATACTTGACCTGGACAATCTCCTTTTTCAGCTCAGGCTTGGCTGCCTGCTGGCCATAAAGGCTCAAAGACATTCCAGTCAAAAAGAAAAAAGCTAAAAGAATAATCGATGTTTTTTTCATTCTTTGACCTCCAGGTTGAAATTTTTATTGAAGAACCAGACAATTTTAAGTCCGGTCTCATGCGAAACAAGAGTCATGGTGACGACTTCCTGCTGGGACTCCTTTCTCACTTTTTCAGGCTCCTGTCTGAGTTCGGCAATCATTCTTGATCCAAGCTCTGCCTCCTGTCTGATGAAAGTGGGCCTGATGACAAATATACTCAACAGAAAAGCAAGAACAGCCATCATGGCGTAAGCCCAGGCTTTCTTGAAGGGCCAGGGCGCAAGAGGAGAAACCTTTGGCCCTCTTTTGCCTGTCGCTCTCTTGACTGCTTCCTGCCATTCTCTCTCAACCCAATCTTGCCTATCTTCCTCGAGCCATTCTTTAGTCTTTTCAAGGGACAGAAGATAAGCATCATATTCATTCCTGCATTTCCTGCATTTTTCAAGATGGGCTTTGACCGCTGAAATCCGGGATTGAGGAAGGTCAGAGCCAACCAAGAGAGGGAGCAGGTGTCTGGTTTTTCTGCAGTTCATGCCTTCGCCTCCCTTTTTGTTACAGGATATATTTTTTCGAATTGTTCACGGATTTTCTGCCTTGCCCTCGAAAGATGGGTGCGGACACTCATCGAAGAGCAGCCGAGAAT
>CAZJXZ010000143.1:0-5276 GCA_964549955.1 uncultured Eubacteriales bacterium | reverse complement strand
TCTGCCTTGCCCTCGAAAGATGGGTGCGGACACTCATCGAAGAGCAGCCGAGAATTCTTGAAGCCTCTTCAATGGAAAAGCCTTCTCCATCCCGCAAAAGAAAAATAGCTTTTTCTTTGGGGCTTAGACTTTGCAGACAAAACTCGATTTTAGCCTTTGTCTCTCTGTTCATGAGTTTTCTTTCAGGGTCGAGGCCGGCTGTGGATAATAAATTCCTCTGGCTTTCTATGATATTCTCATATCTCTTTTTTCCTCTTAAAAAATCATAGGCGGAATTGGTAACGATGCTATAAAGCCAGTTTTTAAAGCTTTTCCCTTTTTTAAATTTGTGAAGATATCTGAAGACCTTGAGCAAAGCCTCCTGGCAAATTTCTTTTGCCTCTTCCAAATCTCCAGTCATTCTAAAAGCCATATTCAAAAGTCCTTGGCGATAGGGACGAAGAAGCAGTTCGAAGGAGGCGCTGTCTCCCTGCGCTGCCTCCTCGACCAGTTCGTCCTCATTCTTCATCCTTATAAATATACCTCTCTCTCCTAAGAAATGTTAAGGCTAAAAAGAATTGGATGAATTTCTTTTTTTACAACGGAGAACAGGATTATCGATCATGTATTTAGAAATGGTCCCAAAGGTTTATTCTCTTGACACAACCTTTGATTTTTTAATAATAAAGAACCAGATTAAGCAAAAAAATTTTCACGATGAAAGTCAAGCTGCGAATCTACTGGAAAAAGAGAGAAACTACACGGCTTCAACTTCTCTCGTTCATTTTCCTCTCATTGGCTCTTTTCTTTGTGCTGAATTCTCTTCATAGAAAAGAAGAACCTCCTCCTGAAAAAAGGGAAGAAATCCCTCAGCCAGTGCTTGCGCCAGCCCCTCCCCTGCAGGAAAAGAGGGAGATTATCAAAAAACGGATGACCCTGACTGATATTCTGCGAGCCTACGATTTGTCAGTGGAAGAGATATCAATCCTGAGAAAGGCGGTGAAGCCGGTTTATGACCTTTCGAGGATTAAATCCGGCCATGAGCTCAGAATCTACACCACCGAGGAAGGAAAACTCGTCTCTCTAGAATACGATATCGACGAAGTCAGTTGTCTTTATGTTCGCAGAGACGAGACCGGGTATGCGGCTGAGATAGATAAAATTCCCTACGACTTTGAGCTGAGGATGATCTGGGGGGTCATCGAGGATAACCTCATCTCGGCAGTGGTCAAAGAGAAGGAAAAAAGCGCCTTGGCACTCGACCTTGCCGACCTTTTCGGCTGGGATATCGACTTCTATGCCGACCTTCGCCAGGGCGACACATTCAAAATCATCTTCGAGAAAAAATATCTTCACGGCCAATTCATCGGCTACAGGAACATCCTGGCCGCAGAGTTTAGCAATCAAGGAAAAACATTCAAGGCCTTCCGCTACACTTATCCTGACACAAAAGAATCCGATTATTTTGACAGTGAAGGCAATTCTCTGAGAAAAGAGTTCCTAAAATCACCGATCAAATACTCCCGAATTACTTCCCGCTTCAGGCGGAGCCGCCTTCATCCTATCCGCAAGGTTTTTCAGCCTCATTACGGCGTGGATTATGCAGCCAGAGTCGGGACAGCGGTTCAGGCCACGGCAGACGGGACTGTGGTATTTGTCGGAGATAGGGGAGCTTCTGGCCGGATGGTCACCATCCGCCACAAGAATGATTACGAAACCATGTATCTCCATCTCATGGGCTATGCCCCGGGAATCAGAAAAGGAGCAAGAATCGAAGCAAAACAGGAGATAGGATACGTGGGCCTGTCAGGCGAATCCACCGGCCCCCACCTGGATTACAGAATCAAACACAGGGGAGAGTACATCAACCCCCTTGCCTTCAACCCTGAACCTATCAGGCCCCTTAGAGCCGAATATAGAGAGAATTTTAAAAGAGAAGCCAAGAATTATTTGTGCTGCTTCGACGCTCCCTTCTTCATCTATTCATGCTTCTTTAATTCCTCAATTAATCTTTTGAAAGAAGCTTCTCAGTGAATCAATCTCCCTCTTTTTTGATTTGAGGTGTGAATTTGATGGACACGATACTTAATTTGATTCTGTCTGCGCTTGAATTAAATAATGTGTCTTTCTATTTATGGTGAATTAAGGTACCACATATTTGAGAAAAGCTATCTTTTCTCGCTGCCTCCGCCTGAAGATTTCTCTTTGCCACCACTCGAGCCGCCAGATTTCCCACCGCCTGAAGAACTGCCGCCACCCGATGAGCCAGAGGATGAACCTCCTCCGCCCGAGCTCGAACCGCCGCCTGGGTAAGAAGCACCGCCGCCACCACCACCGCCTCCTATGGGTGAAATGCCTGTCATCGTCCTCATATTGTGGGAACCGCGGACATTTCCAGAGGAAAGATTGAGTTCAGGGCAGCGAATTTCGTTGTTTCTGCTCGCATAATGGATGGAAACTCCTACAGCGCGGGCTACCCATGAATCAGGATTCCAATCCCTGAAGTGAGCCCTTGAAGAGCCAGGCTCTGAACGGCTGGAAACATAAAAAGCGCTCTGCTCTCCTCTGCGAGATATGGCCCCTTTCTCTACAGCTTCTCTCCTGAGAAATCCAGTCGCATCTCTCATTTCCTGCGGTTGAGCTTTCTCGATCGATGGTCTTCTCTCGACCTTAGGCCCCTCGAAAACACTCATGGCGACATCCTGAAGAACCTTGGCTTTCATATTATTAACTCTAAAAGTATTTACTGCTTCTTGGTAAGGATTTTTGACGGCTTTTTGAGGAGTGGATTCTTTCTGGATTGGCAATGGGCTCGACAAAACTCTCAAAGCTTTCTCGTGGATTCTTGGCGCATTCAAATCATCTTTTTTGACCCCAATCACACTCTGCGGAATTTTTTTAAAAGGAGCAATGGCTCTTTTGTCTCCCTTGTTTAACGCAGTGACCATGTTCTTGTAGACACTGTTCAATTCTTTGGGAAGGGGCAGAACAGTGGTATCCTGCTTTTTCAGTTGGTTCTTGCGAATAGAGGTGATGACTTTTGGAGCGCCTTGACCCGAGATTCCAGGCACTCGAGAAGAGCCATAAAAGAAAGGAGAAAAGGGATTGAACCAATTATAGTAGAAGCTGCCACCATAAAAATTTTGCCAGAAATAGAGCTCATTAAGCATCCACCAATCCATCGGCCACCAGGGTCTCCAACAGTAGATTCCGGAGTAGTAATCCCAATCCACCCAGGCAGGAGCAAAAGTTGAGCCAGGTCTCCACAGCCAGCCAAGCTCTTCATCCCAAAACCAGAAGCCAAGGTGATAAGGAGCCCAGCCCCAGGACTCCGCAGGCACCCAGAAAAGCTCATCGTTAATTTCTCTCCACTGTCCGTAATAATAAGGCTGCCAAGCTCCTAAAAGAAAATTGCTGTTGAAATAAGGCCTCCAGACATAGCCGTAAAGGCTGTTCCATATCCATTCTCCATAGGTGATTGAATATCTCTGAGCAAAAGCAATGACAGCTGGGGACATCTTCTGGACAGGAGCAGGGATGAAATTCTTTCCTGTGTGGAGCTCTTCAAAATTTTCGTTCATATTCATATTCCACGACTCGAAATCTGCATAATCTTCATACTCTCCCTCAACAGCCTTATGGTCCTTGGAAATGGTCAGCTCTCCCGATTTCTTTATCATTCTTCCTTCAAGATTTTGCTCATCAGGACCAAAGAGGATATAAATTTCCCCAAATCTGAGGTGAATGTCAGTGCTCCCTTCTTTCCTGGCATTGACCATGGCCACTGTCTTATGCTTGAATTTGATAGCGGCGTTGGGGGTCACTATCTGGAAAATCTCAGGACGGTTGTAACGCTTGTATTGGATATAGACCATACCCTTGTTAAGAAGAAGGTTGCTGATTTTATTCCTGGTGCTGAGGCTTGTGGCCATGATTGTTTCAATCTTCAGCTCTGTGGCAAAGTCAAGCCTGATTATCGTCCCTGTGTCAAACTGAATCTCACACCTTCTTCCCTCAGGAGTGCGGATGGTATCGCCAGGGAGCAGAGGAAGGTTCAGGACTGCAATCTCAGGCTTTTCCTGCCCTTCCCTTATAACCATGGGGTCTTTGCCGTCATTTTTGACTTCAGCGTAGCTGATATGGGCGAAATAAAAATCCGTCTTTTGCGAATTGACATATTGATAATGCGATTCGGATGGAGCAAAAGGCGGAAGAAGAAGGAGAAATATAAAAGCGCCTAAGGCCAAAAGCTTATTTCTTTTCATGGCATCCCTCCCTAAACTGTAAATTCATTATATATCAAGAGCAACATTCATGCCAATTATTATATGGCTAACGGGGAGATTATGCCATCTCCTTCTGTCCTTTTCAATTGGCATATGTTCTCCAAAGTGGACAGCCTTAGTGACTATGGAGTTTAAAGACAATTATTATCAAGCACCCAGCGAAGGCAAAGTGGTTCGAAAACAGGTTTTTTATTGACAACTGTTTAGAATTCTATTTAGAATTGTCAAGTTAATCAGTCAGAATCATTAAACACAAGGAGGTTTACATGAAAATCACCCTCAGTGTATTAAAAGCAGATATAGGTAGCATCGGCGGCCACATCACACCCAGCCAAGCCCTCTTCAATGAAGTCAAGAACTTTGTCAAGAATAACGGCAAGAATCTGCTCCATGACTTCTATCTCAGCCATACCGGAGACGACATTGCCATCCTTTGCACGCATGAAAGGGGCGTTTTGGACGAGAAGATTCATAAATTGGCCTGGGATGCATTTGTCGCTGGAACTGCGGTTGCCAAAAAACAAGGACTCTACGGCGCAGGCCAGGACTTGTTGAAAGACGCTTTCAGCGGAAACATCAAAGGAATGGGGCCTGCGGTGGCAGAGATGGAATTCGAAGAACGGCCGAATGAGCCATTTGTCTTTTTTGCGGCTGATAAAACCGACCCTGGCTGCTATAACCTGCCTCTCTATCTGGCTTTTACCGACCCGATGTATTGTTCAGGGCTGATTCTGAGTCCCAAGATGAGCAAGGGATTCATGTTCCGCATCATCGATGTTGAACACACTGAAAAAGACAAGGTTATCGAGCTCAACGCTCCAGAGGAGGCCTATGACATTGCCGCACTTTTGCGGGATAATGAACGATACGTCGTCGAGGCCATTTACGCCAGAAGCACAGGAAACCAGGCTGCGTCCGTCTCAACCACCCGCCTGCACAACATTGCTGGAACATATACAGGAAAGGATGACCCTGTGGCTCTGGTCAGGGTTCAGGGCGAATTCCCGGCAA